>NZ_JBEXYB010000006.1:0-240464 GCF_040630715.1 Streptomyces sp. NPDC005752
GTGGGCGCGCCGCCTCTGTTTGCTCGATGGCTGTCACGCCGCCTCCCAGATTCGTGATCGAACACAGTCGTACCGTGCACGCTGCGCCGTCGGGGTGCGTGCGGGGCGCGCGCCGCACAATCCCCACCACGACCGCCCTTTTCGTCATTCGAACTGCCGTACTTCAGGACGGCGTTGTCCTGGAATGTCGACGGGTGTGTAACACGGGTCATCGGACCGTATGCCTGCGGGAATCTCCCCGGCATGACCCAGAACGCCTCCCCACTGCCCCCGCGCCCCGTCCACGAGGTGAGCCACCGCGTGCAGTCCAGCGCGCAGCTGCGCTCCCACGGTGTGACCGCCGCGCAGACCGCCGCGCAGTGCCTGCCCGGCGGTCCGTGGCAGCTGCTGCTACCCGGCGTGTACCTCCTGCACCCGGCTCCGCCCACGAACGACGACCGGGTGCGCGGCGCCCTGCTGTACGCCGGACGGCCCCCGGTCGGCGCCCGCCGGACCGTGCCGGCACGGTCCGGAGCGGCGTACGGCGAGGCCATGGTCACGGGCCTGGCCGCCCTGGCCCTGTACGGCTTCACCTCCGCGCCCCCGGTGATCGCGCTGCACCGGATCGACGTGCTGGTGCCGCGCACCAGGCGGCTGCGCTCGACGCGGTTCGTGCAGGTGACCCGGGCCGCCGTCCTGCCCAGGCCGCACCGCCGGCGCGGGGTTCCGCTCGCTCCGCTGGAGCGCGCCCTGGCGGACGCGGTCGCCTCGCTCACGGACGCCTCGACGGTGCGCCGGATCCTGACGGAGGCGGTCCGCGAGGGGTGGTGCGAGCCCGCCTCCGTCGTACGGGAGCTGAGCACGGCCAAGCTCCTGGGCCGCCCGCACGTGGTGGAGGCCGTCGACGCGCTGCTCGAGGAGGGCCGGGCGGTGGCCGAGGGCCGGCTGTACGAGATGGTGCGTTCCCATGCCCTGCCCCAGCCGTTGTGGAACGTGGAACTGGCGCTGCCCGGCGGCAGCTCCCTGGGAGGGGTGGACGCGTACTGGCCGGAGCCGGCGGTGGCGGTCGAACTGGGCACCCGCTCACCGCGGGAGGAGCACGTGGCCTTCGCCGCCGAGCGGGAGCACCTGGAGCGGCTCGGGGTCACGGTGGTGCGGGTGACGCCGAAGCAGCTGCGCGACTCGGCGGCACAGCTGTCGGTGGTGCTGCGTACGGCGATGATGGCGGCCGAGGACCGTGAACCGGCCGCGTACGTGGTGGCCCTGCCCCGGTAGGTGGCGTAATGGCACCGGTGGCGGATCTACGCCATGTCCCGTTCTCCTCCTCGCCAACTCTCCACAAACCCCTGTCGTTTACGAAAGGCTGAGCGGTCATCGGGTACCGAATTCCGGACTCTCTCTTTCTTTCACATACAGGGATGCTGATGACCAAGGAATCCCCCGGCTCCATACCCGGGGCGAGACGCGCGGTACGTATCGCGGCAGCAGCCGGTCTGGCGGCCGCACTGACCGCCACCGGTGCCGCCCCGGTCCTCGCGGCCGACGACCCGGCGACCTCCCCGGTGAAGCCCGCCGCCGCGAGCGCGAAGGGCGACAAGCTGGGCGGGGCCGACGCCGATGTGCTGGCGAAGGCCGAGGCCAAGGGCGAGAAGAACGTCACCATGATGGTCGCCACCACCCCCGGTGCGACCGAGAAGGTCGCCGAGCAGCTGGACTCCGTCAAGGGGTCCGTGGTGGGGCAGACGTACGACAAGCTCGGCTACGTCCGGGCAACCGTGCCGACCGCCACCGCCGAAGCCACCATCAAGGCGGCGCAGAAGCTCTCCTCCGTCCAGGGCATCGATCTCAAGCAGGAGATCAAGCTGGACGACCCGACGCCCGCGGGCGACCGGGCGGCCGGGGCGAAGCAGCCGAAGGCCACGGGAAGTTACCCGGCACCGGGTAAGAACACCCCGGCGAAGAACCCGTACAACCCGTCCTTCGAGACGGGCGCGGTCGACTTCGTCAAGCAGCACCCGAAGGCCGACGGCCGTGGGATCACCATCGGTGTCCTGGACTCCGGTGTCGACCTCGGCCATCCCGCGCTGCAGAAGACCACCACCGGCGAGCGCAAGATCGTCGACTGGGTGACGGCGACCGACCCCGTGAACGACGGTGACGGCACCTGGCTGCGGATGGACCGGTCCGTGTCCGGTCCGACGTTCACGAGCGGCGGCAGGACGTACTCCGCGCCGACGGGCTCGTACAGCTTCCAGGTGTTCAAGGAGGCCACCACCCGCGGTGGCGACATGGCGGGCGACCTCAACCGTGACGGTGACACCACCGACCAGTGGGGCGTGCTCCACGACCCGGTCGCCGGCACCGTGCGCGTCGACCTGGACAACGACGCGGACTTCGGCAACGACGCCGTGCTCAAGCCGTACAAGGACAAGCACCAGGTCGGCTACTTCGGCACCGACAACCCGGCGACCCAGATCGTCGAGCGCATCCCGTTCGTCGTCGAGACCCGCAAGGACGTCGTCTACGACGCCGCCGGGTCCGAGGCCGACTACGTGAACATCGGCGTCATCCAGAGCGAGCACGGCACCCACGTCGCGGGCATCACCGCGGCCAACGGCCTGTTCGGCGGCAAGATGAACGGCGCGGCGCCCGGCGCCAAGGTCGTCTCCTCGCGTGCCTGCACCTGGTCCGGCGGCTGCACCAACATCGCGCTGACCGAGGGCATGATCGACCTCGTCGTCAACCGCGGCGTCGACGTCGTCAACATGTCGATCGGCGGCCTGCCGCCGCTCAACGACGGCAACAACGCGCGCGCCGAGCTCTACAAGCGCCTCATCGACATCTACGGCGTCCAGCTGGTCATCTCGGCCGGCAACGAGGGCCCGGGTCTGAACACCATCGGGGACCCCGGCCTCGCCGACCACGTCATCTCGGTGGGCGCGTCGGTCTCCAAGGAGACCTGGGCCGCCAACTACGGCTCCAACGTCACCAAGAAGTACGACATGCTGCCCTTCTCGTCGCGCGGTCCGCGTGAGGACGGCGGCTTCACGCCGACCCTGACGGCACCGGGCGCGTCGATCAACACCACGCAGACCTGGTTCCCCGGCGGTCCGGTCAAGGAGGCGGGCTACTCGCTCCCGGCCGGCTACTCCATGCTGCAGGGCACCTCGATGTCCTCGCCGCAGGCCGCCGGCGCCACGGCGCTGCTGCTGTCCGCCGCGAAGCAGAAGCACATCGAGCTGCCCCCGGCCGACCTGCGGACCGCGCTGACCAGCACCGCGACCCACATCGACGGTGTGCCCGCGCACGCCCAGGGCTCCGGTCTGATCGACATCGTCGGCGCCTGGAAGCAGATCGAGAAGCAGGGCGCCCCGGCGCACGAGTACTCGGTCAAGGCCCCGGTCGACACCGCGATCGACTTCGCGCTGAAGGACCCGGGCTTCGGCACCGGGCTGTACGACCGTGAGGGCGGCCTGAAGGCCGGCCAGAAGAAGTCGTACGACGTCACCGTCACCCGCACCACGGGTCCGGACAAGGCCGTGAAGCACAAGCTGTCGTGGAAGAACAACGACGGCACCTTCTCCCTGACCGGTTCGAGCACCGTCTCGCTGCCGCTCGGCAAGCCGGTGACCGTCAAGGTGCAGGCCAAGCCGCGCACCGCCGGCGTCCACAGCGCGATCCTGCGGGTCGACGACTCGAAGACCAGCGGCGTGGACCAGCAGATCCTCTCCACAGTGGTCGTCGCCAAGGACCTGGTGAAGCCGGGTTACGCGTTCTCGACGACCGGCTCGGTGCAGCGCAACGGCACCACGTCGTACTTCGTGAACGTGCCGGAGGGCTCCAAGACCCTCGAGGTCGCGATGAGCGCCCTGCGCTCGGGCAGCCAGACGCGGTTCATCTCCCTGCACCCCTACGGGGTCGCGGTGGAGGACAGCTCCACGATCTACTGCTACCCGAACTACGAGAACCCGGCCAACACCTGCCGCCCGGACACGCGCTCCTACACGGACCCGCAGCCGGGCGTCTGGGAGATCGAGGTCGAGTCCCGCCGTACGTCGCCGCTGCTGGACAACCCGTACAAGCTGGACGTCTCGCTGCTCGGCGCCTCCTTCGACCCGGCGGTGCAGACCATCGGCGAGGCGAAGATCGGCACCCCGGCCGCGGTGGACTGGACGGTCACCAACGACGCGGGCGACCTGGAGGGCAAGCTCAAGGGCGGCTCGCTGGGCTCGGCCGACGTCGAGCGTCCGTCGATCTCCACGGGTGGCGAGTACACCAGGACGATCACCATCGGTGAGGGCGTCGAGAAGCTCGACGTCGCCATCGGCAACACGTCGGACGCCAACGCGGACATCGACCTGTACGTCTACAAGGGCGACACCGAGGTCGGCGCCTCCACGACGGCGGGCTCCGAGGAGTCCGTCAGCCTGGTGAAGCCGGCGGCCGGCACGTACACCGTCTTCATCGACGGTTACTCGGTCCCGGCCGGGACCACCGAGTACGACTACCGCGACGTCTACTACGCGTCGTCGCTCGGTGAGATCAAGGTCGACGAGTCGAAGGCCGTGAACCTGGCCAACGGCGCGTCCGCCAAGGTCGGCGCCGAGGTCGTGGTCGCCGGAGCGGCCCCCGAGGGCCGTCAGTTCTTCGGCGAGGTCCAGCTGGTGAACGCCCGCGGCACCGCGGCGGGCACCGGCAGCGTCGTGATCGAGAAGGTCACGCCGTAGCCGTCACGACGGTGTGATCCGTACGACACCGCATGACTGTGGGGCGGGTGCTCTCAAGGGCACCCGCCCCACAGCTCTGTGCGCGCCCGGTCCGCCAGGCGGACAATGGATTGGACAAGGGGGCCGTGGACATAAGCATCATGGACCGGCAACCCGTGCCCGTTCGCATCTGTGAGGGAGTTCCAGTGAAGGTCGGAATCGTCGGCGCCACCGGTCAGGTCGGCACAGTCATGCGCAGGATTCTGGCCGAGCGGAAGTTCCCCGTCGCCGAGCTGCGGCTCTTCGCCTCCGCGCGTTCCGCGGGCTCCACCCTCGCGTACGAGGGCACCGACATCACCGTGGAGGACGCCTCCACCGCGGACTACACCGGTCTGGACATCGTGCTGTTCTCCGCGGGCGGCGCCACGTCGAAGGCGCTGGCCGAGAAGGTCGCCTCCCAGGGCGCCGTGGTGATCGACAACTCCTCCGCATGGCGTAAGGACCCCGAGGTACCGCTGGTGGTCTCGGAGGTCAACGCGCACGCGATCGCGAACCGTCCCAAGGGCATCATCGCCAACCCGAACTGCACCACGATGGCCGCCATGCCCGTACTGCGCCCCCTGCACGACGAGGCGCGGCTCGCCGCGCTGACCGTCGCCACGTACCAGGCGGTGTCCGGCTCCGGGGTCGCCGGTGTCGCGGAGCTGCACGGCCAGGCGTCCAAGGTCGTCGCCGACGCGGACAAGCTGACGCACGACGGCGACGCGGTCGACTTCCCCGAGCCCGGCGTCTACGAGCGCCCGATCGCCTTCAACGTGCTGCCGCTCGCCGGTTCGATCGTCGACGACGGGTCCTTCGAGACGGACGAGGAGCAGAAGCTCCGCAACGAGTCCCGCAAGATCCTGGAGATCCCGGAGCTCAAGGTGTCCGGCACCTGTGTCCGGGTCCCGGTCTTCTCCGGCCACTCCCTCCAGATCAACGCCCGCTTCGCCCGCCCGATCAGCGTGGAGCGCGCCTACGAGCTGCTGAAGGACGCCGAGGGCGTCGAGCTCTCCGAGATCCCGACGCCGCTCCAGGCGGCCGGCAAGGACGCCTCGTACGTGGGCCGTATCCGCGTCGACGAGACCGTCGAGCACGGCCTGGCGCTGTTCGTCTCCAACGACAACCTGCGCAAGGGCGCCGCGCTGAACGCGGTCCAGATCGCGGAGCTGGTGGCGGCGGAGCTCAAGGGCTGACACTCCCTCCCAACCCGCGCGAAGGGGCGGCCACCGGATCTCGGTGGCCGCCCCTTCGCGCGGGCCGGTGTCAGAGTGCGAGGTGCCTGCGCAGGGCGGCCTCGATCTCCCCCATCCGCTGACGCGGGACGGTCCCGACGCGCTTCAGGAACCGCTCGTGCGCCATCGCGCGTACCTGCTCGCACTGCACTTTGCTGTCCTTGGGCAGGCCTGACTCGTCCGCCTGCAGCAGCACCTGGAAGGGGTAGACCCGAGAGGTGTTGGAGGTCAGCGGTACGACCGTGACCACACCATGCCCGGTCCGGTCCACCACCGCGTTGGCGCCGTCGTTCGAGACGATCACCGAGGGCCGCGCCTTGTTGGCCTCACTGCCTCGGACAGGTTCGTACTCGACCAGGTAGATGTCACCGCGCTTCATCGGTCAGCCCGTCCCCGGAGAACCGGTCCCAGAAAGCGGCGTCCTCACTCGCGTCCCACTCCGCGAAAGCGGCCTCGTAGTCGGCCTCCAGGTTGGAGGCGCGCAGAGCCTCGATGGCGGCGTGTATCACCGCCGACCGGGAGTCCGCCGCGGTCTTCGCGGCGTACTCGTCGACGAAGGCGACATCCTCCTGCGGCAAGCTCACACTGATCTTCATACCCTCCATCCTACCTGGGGTAGGAAGACGTGACTACCCGAGCACTACCTCCCGGCCCTGTTCGGTCGCACCTCGAAGAGGAAGCATCCGTACTCCACCGCCCGCACGTGCACCAGCGCCACCTCCGGGTCGGCGAAAGCCTCCGCGAAGGCCTCGTCGCAGCCCCGCTCCTCGTCGGCCGGGATCTCCAGCAGCCGGCCTCCTGCGATCTCACCGTCAGCGGTGTAGCGCCGGACCGTGCGCCAGGCGCCCGCGCGTGAGAAGGGATAGCCGGTCCGGCCGGGCGCGGGTCCCTCGCACTCGTCGGCGTGGATGAAGACCGGACCCTGTTCGTCGTAGGCGCCCGGGCGCGCCCCGGTTTCCGCAGCCCAGCGCCGCAGCGGCGCGTACGAGACGAGCGCGACACGCTCCCCCGCCCTGCCACCGCGCAGGCAGCAGCGCAGGGGATCGCCGGCCTCCGCAGCCGTGTGCGGGACGCAGGGACGTCCGGCGTCATCGGTCGTCCGGAGCTCTTTCAGGGCGCTGGGCGCGATGGGCCGTGCCTCGTATGCGGTCATGGTCCGAGGGTGGCTCACACACCTCCGCAGGTCCGGCGGAAAACGGACATCGCGCTGCCCCCTCCTACGTGGAAGGATGGCCAAAAACGTCGTATAGCAAGGAGATGACCGCGTGCCTGGCACGAATCTGACCCGCGAAGAGGCACAGGAGCGGGCGCGCCTGCTGACCGTGGACGCGTACGAGATCGATCTCGACCTCTCCGGCGCGCAGGAGGGTGGCACCTACCGGTCCGTCACCACCGTGCGTTTCGACTCCGCCGAGGCCGGTGCGGAGACCTTCATCGACCTGGTCGCGCCGGCGGTGCACGACATCGTGCTGAACGGCAAGGACCTGGACATCGCCGCCGTCTTCCGGGACTCCCGGATCGCGCTGAAGCACCTCCGGGCGGGTGCCAACGAGCTCAAGGTCGTCGCCGACTGCTCGTACACGAACACCGGTGAGGGCCTGCACCGCTTCGTCGACCCGGTCGACGAACAGGCCTACCTCTACACCCAGTTCGAGGTTCCGGACGCCCGCCGGGTGTTCGCCAGCTTCGAGCAGCCCGACCTGAAGGCGACCTTCCGGTTCACCGTGAAGGCACCGTCCGGCTGGACCGTGATCTCCAACTCGCCGACGCCCGAGCCCACGGACGACGTCTGGTCCTTCGAGCCGACGCCGCGCATCTCCACCTACATCACGGCCCTGATCGCCGGCCCGTACCACGCGGTGCACAGCAGCTACGAGAAGGACGGCCAGTCCGTTCCGCTCGGCATCTACTGCCGGCCGTCGCTCGCCGAGTACCTCGACGCGGACGACATCTTCGCGGTCACCCGGCAGGGCTTCGACTGGTTCCAGGAGAAGTTCGACTACGCGTACCCCTTCGCCAAGTACGACCAGCTCTTCGTCCCGGAGTTCAACGCCGGGGCGATGGAGAACGCCGGCGCGGTGACCCTCCGCGACCAGTACGTGTTCCGTTCGAAGGTCACGGACGCGGCATACGAGACGCGCGCCGCCACCATCCTCCACGAGCTGGCCCACATGTGGTTCGGCGACCTCGTCACCATGGAGTGGTGGAACGACCTCTGGCTGAACGAGTCGTTCGCCACCTACGCCGAGGCCGCGTGCCAGGCGGACGCCGAGGGCTCGAGGTGGCCGCACTCGTGGACCACCTTCGCCAACTCCATGAAGACGTGGGCGTACCGGCAGGACCAGCTGCCGTCGACGCACCCGATCATGGCGGACATCCGGGACCTCGACGACGTCCTGGTGAACTTCGACGGGATCACGTACGCGAAGGGCGCCTCCGTCCTGAAGCAGCTCGTGGCGTACGTCGGCGAGGACGCGTTCTTCAAGGGCGTGCAGGCGTACTTCAAGGCGCACGCCTTCGGGAACACGCGCCTCTCCGACCTGCTGGGCGCGCTGGAGAAGACCTCCGGGCGCGACTTGAAGACCTGGTCGAAGGCGTGGCTGGAGACGGCCGGCATCAACATCCTGCGTCCGGAGATCGAGACGGACGAGAACGGCCACGTCACCTCGTTCACCGTCCTCCAGGAGGCCCCGGCGCTCCCCGCCGGGGCGAAGGGCGAGCCGACGCTGCGCCCGCACCGCATCGCCATCGGCTGCTACGACCTCGACGAGGCCGGGAAGCTGGTCCGCACGGACCGGATCGAGCTGGACGTCGACGGCGAGCGCACCGTGGTGCCGTACCCCTCCGGCACGGCGCGCCCGGCGGTCGTCCTGCTCAACGACGACGACCTCTCGTACGCGAAGGTCCGCCTCGACGAGGAGTCCCTGCGGGTCGTCACCGCGCACCTGGGCGACTTCTCCGAGTCCCTGCCCCGCGCCCTGAGCTGGGCGTCGGCCTGGGACATGACGCGTGACGGCGAGCTCGCGACCCGCGACTACCTGAAGCTGGTCCTCTCCGGGATCGGCAAGGAGTCGGACATCGGCGTCGTGCAGTCGCTGCACCGCCAGGTGAAGCTGGCCCTCGACCTCTACGCCGCCCCGGAGTGGCGCGAGGCGGGTCTGAACCAGTGGACCGAGGCGACGCTGGCGCACCTGCGCGCGGCCGAGCCGGCCGGTGACCACCAGCTGGCCTGGGCCCGCGCCTTCGCCGCGACGGCGCGCAGCCCGCTGCACCTGGACGTCCTGCAGTCGCTGCTGGACGGCACCCAGGAGATCGAGGGCCTCGCCGTCGACACGGAGCTGCGCTGGGCGTTCGTGCACCGTCTGGCCGCGACGGGCCTCCTGGACGAGGAGGAGATCGCCGCCGAGTACGAGCGCGACAGGACGGCCGCGGGCGAGCGCCACGCGGCGTCCGCGCGCGCCGCGCAGCCGACCGAGGGGGCGAAGGCCGAGGCATGGGCCTCGGTCGTCGAGTCGGACAAGCTGCCGAACTCCCTCCAGGAGTCGGTCATCGGCGGTTTCGTGCAGACGGACCAGCGTGAGCTGCTGGCTCCGTACACGGAGAGGTTCTTCACGGCGGTCAAGGACGTCTGGGAGACCCGGAGCCACGAGATGGCCCAGCAGATCGCGGTCGGGCTGTACCCGGCCCTCCAGGTCTCGCAGGAGACCCTGGACGCCACGGACGCCTGGCTGGACTCGGTGCAGCCGAGCGCGGCCCTGCGCCGGCTGGTGTCGGAGTCCCGCTCGGGCGTGGAGCGTGCGCTGAAGGCGCAGGCGGCCGACGCGGCGGCGGCCACCGCGTAGCGAAACCCGCACGACGAGGGGGCGTCTCCGTCAGGGGGCGCCCCCTTCGCGATGCGGGTCGATCTCTCTGCCGGCCTGTGATGACCGCCCGGCGGACGGGCGCAGAATGCGCAGCCGTCCGCCGGGCGGGAGTTGTGGAGAGTCCGGGGCGTCAGCCGCCGGCCTGCTCGTAGCGGCGGGCCAGCTCCGCCGCACCCGTCTCCGTCAGGGAGCCGTGCAGGCGCATCCGGGCCACGCCTCCGTCGGGATAGGCGTCCAGGCGTACGTGGGTGACCACGGCCTCGGTGTCCAGGACGAAGCGGTGCAGTGTGTCGGGCTGGAGCCGGGTGCGGGGCAGGATCTCGAACCATTCGCCCGTGTCACCGTCGCGGCCGTGGAGGCCGGTCCAGCCGGCCGCGTTGCCCTTGAGGCAGGCGGTGTCGATCTCGACCGCGCGCACCGCTCCCTGGGCGGGCAGGCGGAAGCGGACCCAGTCGTTCGTGTCGCGGACCCGGCGGCGGCGGTTCTCCCAGCCGTCGTCCATCTTGCGGGATGTGCCGGGCAGGATGATCTGGGCCGGCGAGGAGTAGAAGCGGTCCGAGGCGTCCTCGTACATGCCGCCGTTGAGGATCGAGATCAGGTCGATCGTGCCCAGCGCCGCCAGCCAGGCCGGGTCGGGGACGACGTCACCGTGGACGCGGAGGCGGGCGATCCCGCCGTCGGGGTGCTGGCAGATCCGCAGGTGCGTGTAGCGGCGGCCCCCGCTGACCTCGAAGCCGTTGGCGGCGTGGCCGCGCACGGGTGTCGGCGGGACGAGCTCCTCCCACTTCACGTCGTCGGCGAGGAGCTCCTGCGGTCCGGGGGCGCCTTCCACAGCTGTCGCCTGGACGGAGACGCGCTGCGGGTAGTTGCCGCGGAAGTGGGCGGTGTCGACGACGATGCCGCGGATGATCCCGGGCGTGCCCAGCCGGACGATCGCCCAGTCGTGGTCCTCGGGGGCCGGGAAGGGGTGCTCCGCGTCCGCGCCCCGGCGGCGGCGGGTCTCCCAGCCGTCCATGATCTTCCCTTTGTGGCCGAAGCGCTCGGGGTCGAAGACGGCTGGTTCGCGGATCAGAAGGTTCTCGCGCTCGGCGAAGAACTCGTCGTTCGCCGCGATCACGCCCGCCCCGAGGCGTCGGTCCGCGAGGTCGACCAGCTCGGTGAAGGGGAAGTCGCACGAGAGGTGGTCGGCGTAGGGGTCACCGCCGCCGTAGGGGGCCGCGTCGTTGGCGTGAGGGTCGCTGGAAGGGTGCTCCGTCTGGATCTCGTCGGTGGGCATGGACCCACTGTGCTGCCGCACCATTGATCAGGTCCATCGAAAGTTTTCGTACGGTTCTTTCAGTTCTGCTTAACGATATGACGGTCGGAAGCGGCCGCCACCTCCTGGAGCGCGCTCAGCACCCGGGCGACCGCCGGGCCGCGATCGGCGCCCTGCCGTACGGCCGCCACCACATGGCGGTACGGCCGGTCCGCCCGGAGGACCCGCATCACCACGCCGTCGCGCGGCCGGTCGGAGGCCGACACCATCCGGGGGACGAGAGCGACACCCATGCCCGCCCGCACCATGGCGAGGATCGCGGTCCATCCCGCGGCGCTGTGCGCCTGCTCGGGCACGAAACCCGCGGCCTCGCAGGCGGCCGTGGTGATCTCCGACCACGGGCCGGACCCGCCGAAGATCCAGGCCTCCCCGGCGAGGTCGGCCAGCCGGAGGGCGGGCGCACCGGCGAGGTGGTGGCCGACGGGCAGGGCGACGTCCAGCGGGTCCGCCAGGAGCGGCAGGAGGGCGAAGCGGGGGTCGCGGGCCGTCGGGGCGTGTGCCGCCAGGGAGAGCGCCAGGTCCACCTCGCCGGCCGAGAGGAGGTCGTACGCCTGGGCCGCCTCCGCCTCCCGTACGCGCACCTGGGGCCCCGGCCGGTCCGCGTCCGCCAGCAGGCGCACGGCCGGTACGACGAGAGCGGGCACGGCGGTCGAGAAGGCCCCTACGCGCACCTGGCCGGCCTCGCCCCGCAGATAGCCGGTCAGTTCCGCGTCGGCCCGCTCCAACTGGGCGAAGACGGCCTCGGCGTGGCGGAGCACGAGATGCGCGGCGTCGGTGAGACGGACCCGTCGGCCCTGTGCCTCCAGCAGCGGCACACCGAGTTGCCCGGCGAGGTTGGTGAGCTGCTGCGAGACCGCCGACGGAGTCATGAGGAGCGCCTCGGCGGTGGCGGTGACCGTGCCCCGGTCACGCAGGGTGCGCAGGATGCGGAGCTTCTTGACGTCCCACTCGGTCATGGCCGAAACCTACCCGGCGCCCGGACATGCCGGTGCGCCGCGCGGTACGTCGTACCGGCGGCGCACTCGGGAGAGCTCTCTAGGCCTGCTTCTCGGACTTGTCGAGGACCATGACGAGGCCCGCGATCACGAGGAACAGGACGATCGGTGCCGCGACGTAGAGGCCGAGGGTCTCCAGCACGTTCAGACCCGGGCCCGGGTCGTCACCGTCGTCGCGGGTCAGCGCGAGGGCCGGGGACGACATGAGCAGCATCATCAGCGTCGTACCGGCCGCGACGGCGCCGGCGCGCATAGCGTTCTTCTTGTCCACGGTGCAAACGTAGCGAACGCCTACGAGGGGCGCGCGCCCGGGGGTGCCGTACGGGACTCCCGGCCGTCGGTCAGGACGGCCAACAGCCGGTGCAGCCGCGGAGACGCGGTGATCTCCTCCAGCGTGACGGGGTGGCCCTCCGCATCGGCGATGGGCAGGCGCCAGTTGGGGTACTGGTCCCAGGTGCCGGGGATGTTCTGCGGGCGGCGGTCGCCCACGGTGTCCGGGAGCCAGATCCCCGCCATCCGCGCCGGGGTACGCCGCAGGAAGCGGTGGACGGCACGGACCGCCCCCTCCTCGTCCCCCTCCCCCTCGGGCAGCAGCCGGAGCCGGGCCAGGCAGGCCAGCCACTCGGCGGTGTCCGCGGCGTCCTCGGCCAGTTCCTGCTCCAGGCTCCGGGTGAGCAGCCCGAGCCGGTGGCGGAGCGTCACATGCTCGCCCGTCAGCCGGGCGGCGGTGGACGGGAGGTCGTGGGTGGTCGCCGTGGCCACGCAGCCCTCGCGCCACTTCTCGGGTGCGAGCGGGCGCCCGGTGCCGCCCCAGTCACGCTCGAACCAGAGCACGGAGGTGCCGAGCACCCCGCGCCGGGCGAGCGCCTCGCGTACGCCGGGCTCGACGGTGCCCAGGTCCTCGCCCACGACGACGGCACCGGCCCGGTGCGCCTCCAGGACGAGAACGGCGAGCATCGCCTCGGCGTCCTGGGCGACGTACGTGCCCTCGGTGGGCGGGCGCCCCTCGGGTACCCACCAGAGCCGGAAGAGACCCATGACGTGGTCGATGCGCAGGGCTCCCGCGTGGGCGAGGAGACCGCGCAGGAGTTGACGGAAGGGGGCGTAGCCGGACGCCGCGAGGGCGTCGGGGCGCCAGGGGGGCAGTCCCCAGTCCTGGCCGTGGGCGTTGAAGGCGTCGGGGGGCGCGCCGACGGACATCCCGTGCGCGAAGGCTTCCTGCTGCGCCCAGGTGTCGGCGCCGTCGGGGTGGACACCGACCGCGAGGTCGTGGACGATCCCGACGGCCATGCCGGACTCCCGCGCGGCGCTCTGCGCGGTGGCGAGCTGGGTGTCCGTGAGCCAGACGAGCCGGCAGTGGAAGTCGACCCGGTCCAGCAGTTCGGTGCGGGCGCGGGCACTCTGTGCGGAGCGGGGGTCGCGCAGCCCTTCGGGCCAGGCCCGCCAGTCGGGGCCGTGCACCTCGGCCAGGGCGCACCACAGGGCGTGATCCTCCAGCGCCTGGCCCTGCTCGGCGAGGAAGTCGCAGTAGGCGGCACGGCGTCCAGGGGTCAGGGGGACCTCGTGGACGATCTCCAGGGCCTGCTTCTTGAGCTCCCGGACGGCGTCCCGGTCGATCAGCGCACCCTTGTCGAGCACGGCCTCGCGCAGCGCCGCGGCTTCCTGGCGCAGGTCGTCCAGCGCCGCCCTGCCGGGCTCGCCGACATGGCCGTACTCCGGGACCGACTCGATGTGCAGATGGACGGGATCGGGGAAGCGGCGCGAGGAGGGGCGGTACGGCGACGGGTCCGTCGGCCTGCCCGGTACGGCTGCGTGCAGCGGGTTGACCTGCACGAACCCGCTCCCGTGGGTCCGCCCCGCCCAGGCGGCCAGGTCGGCCAGGTCGGCCAGGTCGCCCATGCCCCAGGAGCGGGCGGACAGCATCGAGTAGAGCTGTACGAGGAAACCGTGCGTGCGGGCGGGCGGCTGGGGTACTCGCTCCGGAGCGACGACGAGAGTGGCGGTGACGGAGCCGTGGTCAGGAGTGCGGACGGTCAGCCGGTGGACGCCCAGGGGCGGCTCGGTCCACCAGGAGGGCGTCCCCCGCATGTCCGCGGTCGGCGCGGGGGCCGGGAGTACCCGCATGCGCAGGCGCGGGCCGGTGGTCCCCGCATCGGGGTCGACCGTGAGGACCGCGCCGGGCGGCAGTGCGGTGAGCGCTGCCGGCAGCGGCTCCCCGGACCAGGCCACCACGGTCGGCGGAAGCAGTCGGGAGGCCGCTGCGGATTCGGCTGCGGCGAGTGATCTCCGCACATCCGCGGGAGTGGTGGCGTCGACGCCGAGCGCGGCGAGCACGGCCGTGACCGTGTCGTCGGGGACGGACACCGTGACATCCGCGGACGGGGAGAAGGAGGTGGCGACGCCGTGCAGCGCGGCGAGCCGGGACAAGCCCATTCAGACTCCTGGGGACTCCATGCCCCCTGCGGTGCCGGGCGCTGTCGGCTCGCTGGTCAGAGGGGCGACGGCGGCGAGCGGAGGCTCGCTCGTGAGGGGTGTGGCGTCGGCGAGCGGGGGCTCACTGGTGAGCGGGGGCTCGCTGATGAGCGGGGCACTGTCGGTGAACGTGGATTCACCGATCAGGTGGGAGACGTCGGCGAGCGGCAGCTCACTGATCATCGGAGGGGCGGTGAAGTGCGGGGAAGCCTTGCCTGCCAGCGGGTCATGACCCGTGGGGCTCGGTACCTGTTTGGAGAGGGCGGAGAGCAGAAGCTGCGCGGAAGCGGGCACGTTGGCCTCCTGGCCGTGGACAACAGGACACAGCAGACCTACCCAGCGGACGCGAGTGCAGGCGTGGACGTGACACAGGCGTTATGACAACGAGCCCAACGTGCCGTGGGTCACACCTTGTTCCCACGGGCGCCGGGTATGAGTGATTTTCGGCCACTTGGCGACTCTTCCCTGGACTCCCACGCGCCACACCGTGCAACACACCGGGCATTTCAACCAAAGCGGTCACGCGCATTGACACCCTCGCGCGCCGGTGATGGGCTCGGACGTCGTTGCCGGGGCGCGGCTGAGGGCGAAGGGGTACGGCATGAGGCTCGGGCGCAGGAGGCATGCGACGGCCGTGGCCGTCGCCGTGATCGGCGGGCTGCTCGGCCCGGTCGCACCGGCAGCCGTCGCGGCCCCCGCCGCCCCGGTCGGGCCTGCCGCGACCACCGCGGACCGCACCGGTGAAAGCCGGCTGCCCTCCGTCTGGCCCCGGCCGCAGTCGATCGAGGCATCCGGGGAGGCCGTCCCGCTGGGCACCGAGGTCACCCTCCTCGCCGACCCGCAGGCCGATCCGTACGCCGTGGAGGCGCTCAGGGCCCTCCTGCGCGAGGCCGGCGTACGCACGGTGCACGACGCCCTGCCCGGCAAGGGACCGGTGATCCGGCTCGGCGGCACGGACGCGGGCCGGGCCCTGCGCGCCCTGCGCGCACCCGACCGCGCGGACCTGCCGTCCGGGGGCTACCGCCTCGCCGCGGGAAGGGTCGAGGACCGGCCCACGGTCGCGATGGACGGCGTCGGCGAGGACGGGCTGTTCCACGGCGTCCAGACCCTGCGCCGGCTGGTGGAGGACGGCACCGTTGCGGGAGCCGTGGTCCGCGACTGGCCGGGTACCGCCGTGCGGGGGATGACCGAGGGCTTCTACGGGCAGCCGTGGACCCAGGACGAGCGGCTCGCCCAGCTGGACTTCATGGGCCGCACGAAGCAGAACCGCTACCTCTACGCGGCGGGCGACGACCCCTACCGGCAGTCCCGCTGGCGTGAGCCGTACCCCGCGGACGAGCGCGCCGCCTTCCGTGCGCTGGCCCGGAAGGCGCGGGCCGAACACGTGACGCTCGGCTGGGCCGTCTCGCCGGGCCAGGCGATGTGCATGGCGTCGGACGCGGACGTACGGGCGCTCACCCGGAAGATCGACGCGATGTGGGCGCTGGGGGTACGGGCTTTCCAGCTGCAGTTCCAGAACGTCAGCTACAGCGAATGGCACTGTGACCAGGACGCGGAGACGTTCGGCAGCGGGCCGGAGGCGGCGGCCAGGGCGCAGGCCCGGGTCGCCAGCGCGGCCGCCCGTCACCTCGCGGACCGGCACCCCGGCGCGGAGCCGCTGTCGGTGATGCCGACCGAGTTCTACCAGGACGGCGCCACCGACTACCGCACGGCACTCGCCGCCGAGCTGGACGAGCGGGTCCAGGTGGCCTGGACCGGCGTCGGGGTCGTACCGAAGACGATCACCGGACGTGAACTCGCGGGTGCGCGGGCCGCCTTCCGCCGGCCTCTGGTCACCATGGACAACTACCCGGTCAACGACTACGCGCAGGACCGGATCTTCCTGGGCCCGTACACCGGCCGGGACCCGGCGGTGGCCGGCGGGTCCGCGGCACTGCTCGCCAACGCCATGGAGCAGCCGTCGGCGTCCCGGATCCCCCTGTTCACGGCCGCCGACTTCGCCTGGAACCCGAAGGGCTACCAGGCGCAGGAGTCCTGGCAGGCGGCCATCGACGACCTGGCGGGCGACGACGCCACCGCCCGGGCCGCCCTGGGGGCCCTGGCCGGCAACAGCGCCACCTCGCTGCTGGGCGGCGACGAGTCCGCCTACCTCCGGCCGCTGCTGGCCGAGTTCTGGGCGTCTCGTCCGGCCGCGCACCCGGCGGACGCGGAGGCCGGCGACGAGGCGGCGCGTGAGCTGCGGGCCGCCTTCGGCGTGATGCGGCAGGCCCCGGAGGGACTGAAGGCGATCGCGAGCGGCCGGCTCCAGGACGAGGTGCGGCCGTGGAGCGAGCAGCTCGCCCTGTACGGCAGGGCGGGCGAGCTCGCCGTCGACCTGCTGCGGGCACAGGAACGTGGCGACGGGGCGGCCGCGTGGCGGACCCAGCTGGAGCTTGAACCGCTGCGCAAGAGGATCGGGGCGGGCACGGCGACGGTCGGCAAGGGAGTCCTGGACCCGTTCCTGGACCGGGTGCTCGATGAGGCCGGTGCCTGGAACGGCACCGACCGCGAGACGGGAACGGTGAGCAGGGACGCCCACGGCTACACGGTGCGGCTCGGCCGCGCCCGTCCGCTGGAGGCCGTCACCACGCTGACCCGGCCGGGCGGCGGGGCGGCGGACGGCGTCCTGGAGGCCCACGTACCGGGTGAGGGCTGGCGCCGCCTGGGGTCCCTGTCGGCGGCGGGCTGGACGCAGACGGCGGTGAAGGGGCTGCGGGCGGACGCACTGCGGGTCACCGTGCCGTCCGCGCGTTCGGTCCTCGTCGGTCCCCCGGCCCCGGGGATCACGCGCGCCGCCCCGGCCTCGGGCGCCCCCGAGGTACGGGGGCTCGTCCCCTGGTTCGCTGACGAGCCGGTGGCCCGGCTCGCCCTCGTCCGGGACAGGACGGACGCCGTGATCGGCGGCGGTACGCAGCGGGTGGAGGCGCGGCTGGCCGGCGGGCGGCCGGGCAAGGTGAAGGGCGCGGTCACCGCGAAGGCGCCCAAGGGCATCGTGGTGAAGGTGCCGGAGCGGACGACGGTGACCCGCGGCTCCCGCACCGAGGTACCCGTGGACGTCACCGTGGCGGACGGCACCCCGGCCGGCGAGTACGAGGTGCCGCTGCGCTTCGAGGGCGAGGAGAGCACACTGACCGTTCGGGCCTTCCCGCGCACGGCGGGCCCCGATCTGGTGCGTACGGCCACCGCCTCCTCGTCCGGCGACGAGACCCCCGACTTCCCGGCCGCGGCGGCCTCGGACGGCGACCCGGAGACGCGCTGGTCCTCACCCGTCGAGGACGGCGCCTGGTGGCAGGCCGAGCTGCCCGAACCGGTCCGGCTCGGCCAGGTCGTGCTGCGGTGGCAGGACGCCTACGCCTCCCGCTACCGCGTGCAGGTCTCCCCGGACGGCCGCACCTGGCGTACGGCGGCGACCGTGCGGGAGGGCGGCGGCGGACGCGAGTCGGTCCGGATGGACGCGAGGGACACCCGCTTCGTCAGGATCCAGGGCGACGGCCGGGCCACGCAGTACGGCTACTCGCTCTGGTCGGTCGAGGCCTACGCCGTGGCCGGAGAGGACAAGGACGCTCCCTGAGACGCCGGGGGCCCGGTCCCTCAGGCGGGAACGCCGTCGATCCGGGCCATCACGTCGTCCGCGCCGAACGGCTGCAGGTAGGGCAGCCAGCGCGGATCCCGGTGGCCCGTCCCGATGATCCGCCAGGCGAGTCCGCTGGGAGGCGCCGGCGGGTGGCGCAGCCGCCAGCCCAGTTCGGGCAGGTGGCGGTCCGCCTTGACGTGGTTGCAGCGCCGGCACGCCGCCACCACGTTGTCCCAGGCGTGCTGCCCGCCGCGGCTGCGCGGGATGACGTGGTCGACGCTGGTGGCGGCGGCCCCGCAGTACATGCAGCGGCCGCCGTCCCTCGCGAAGAGGGCACGGCGGGTGAGGGGGACGGGCCCCCGGTAGGGGACCCTCACGAACCGCTTGAGGCGGACGACGCTGGGCGCGGGCACGGCGCGGGTGGCACTGTGCATGAAGGCGCCGGACTCCTCGAGGCAGATGGCCTTGTTCTCGAGGACGAGGACGAGCGCGCGGCGGAGAGGTACGACGCCGAGCGGCTCGTACGAAGCGTTGAGAACCAGGACGTGCGGCACGTGGATGCCTCCTTGTACGCCGGCGACGCGTGGCTCGCGCCGGGACGATCCGATCTCAGTCTCTCCTCATGCCTGGTCCGAGCGCCACCACGTGCGGGTAACGGGCCCGGGGGATTTCCCCCACCCGCCGGCCGCCCGCCCGGGCCCTCACCCCCGGAACAGGCGCATCGGAGGGTCCGTCGGACCGGTTGTGCGATCGGCCACAACCCCCGCGTCCCGGGGTGAGACGTGTCTCTCCCCCTTCGACGGCAACGAACCACCCCCCAAGCTTCGTTACTGTTGTTGGTCTGCTGTCGCCCCACCTGGAGGTCCTCGCCGTGTCCTTGTCCGCCCTCCTGGCCGCGGCTCCGTCCCCCGGGGCCGCGGGCTCACTGGACGAAGCCGCCGAGCGGGCCGGGAACGCCGCAGGCTGGGTCGAGGAGAACTGGTCCACCTGGCTGAACACGGGTCTCCGCATCATCCTCATCGCGGCCATAGCGATCGTGCTGCGCTATCTGATCCGGCGCGCCCTCACCAATCTCATCGACCGGATGAACCGCAGCGCCCAGGCGGTGGAGGGCACGGCCCTCGGCGGCCTGCTCGTCAACGCGGAACGCCGCCGCCAGCGCTCCGAAGCCATCGGCTCCGTACTCCGCTCGGTCACGTCGTTCCTGATCCTCGGCACCGCGGCCCTGATGATCCTGGGCGCCTTCCAGATCAATCTGGCCCCTCTGCTGGCCTCCGCGGGGGTCGCGGGTGTGGCGCTGGGCTTCGGCGCGCGCAATCTCGTCACCGACTTCCTGTCCGGCGTCTTCATGATCCTGGAGGACCAGTACGGCGTCGGTGACACGGTCGACGCGGGTGTCGCCTCGGGTGAGGTCATCGAGGTGGGGCTGCGGGTCACCAAGCTGCGCGGCGACAACGGCGAGATCTGGTACGTCCGCAACGGCGAGGTGAAGCGGATCGGGAACCTCAGTCAGGGCTGGTCCACGGCCGGTGTCGACGTCACGGTCCGCCCGACGGAGGAGCTGGACCTGGTCCGCAAGGCGATCTCCGAGGCGGGCGAGACCATGACCAAGGAAGAGCCCTGGTCGGAGCGGCTGTGGGGCCCGGTGGAGGTCCTCGGCCTGGACGCGGTGCTGCTCGACTCGATGACCGTACGGGTCACGGCGAAGACCATGCCGGGCAAGGCACTGGGCGTCGAGCGCGAACTGCGCTGGCGGATCAAGCAGGCACTGGACGCGGCCGGTATCCGGATGATCGGCGCCCTCCCGCTCCACTCGGACGGGGAGTCCACCGCCGACCCGACGGCGGCCATGGCGGCACCCTCCGCATACGCGTCGGCGACGTCGCCGCAGTCGCTGGCCGCGACCCCAATAGTGCCGCCGACCCTGTCGAAGTAGCCCACCGGCACCGCGCCCCCGCAGGTAACGCTTCGGTTGCCTCGGGGGCGCTTCCCATTGACGGGTGGATGACGTCGCCCTACCTTCCTCTCATCGATAGGAAAGTTTCCTAACAGAAAGCGGGTGCGTCACTCATGGCCGGAACCACACCGGGAACCCCCCGCGTTCTGCGCGCCATGAACGACCGGGCCGCGCTCGATCTCCTCGTCGCCCACGGACCCCTGACCCGCACACGCGTCGGTGAGCTGACCGGGCTCTCCAAGCCCACCGCCTCTCAGCTGCTCGCCCGGCTGGAGGAGGCGGGCCTGGTCCGCTCCACGGGCAGCCAGGCCGGGCGGCCCGGGCCGAACGCCGTGCTCTACGAGATCGCCCCGGCGGCGGCCCACGTCGCGGCGCTCTCCGTCGGGCCCACCGGCATCGACGCGGTCGTCGCCGACATCACCGGCACCGTGGTCGGCACCTGCCGTGTCGAGGCCGACGCCGTCGCGGAGGACGTACGCCACCGCACCGCCCAGCTCGTCGCCGAGGCCGTGGACGGCTCCCTGCGTCCCACCGGGCTGGGCCACGACGACCTCGCCGCCGTGGTGATCGGTACGCCGGGCGCGATCGACCCGCACACCGGACAACTGCGCTACGCGCCCCATCTGCCCGGCTGGCACTCCCGCACCCTGCTCGCCGACCTGGCCGAGGTGGTCGGAAGGCCGGTCGTCATCGAGAACGACGTGAACCTCGCGGCCGTCGCGGAGCAGTACGAGGGCGCGGCCCAGGACCACGACCACTTCGTCCTCGCCTATCTCGACGAGGGTGTGGGTGCCGCGATCGTGCTGGGCGGCACCCTCCTGCGCGGAGCGACCGGCGGCGCCGGGGAGATCGGCTACATGCCGCTGCCGGGCGCCCCGCTCGCCCGCGGCGGGGCGGCCGACTGGGCGGGCCCCGACGCGGGTGGCGGCTTCCAGAGCCAGGTCTCCTGCCCAGCCGTACGCGACCTGGCCGGGGGCAGGCCGCTGGACGAAGCCCTCGCCGACGAGGCCGTGCGGGCCGAGGTCGCCCGCAGGCTGGCCACCGGCCTGGCCTCCGTGGTCGCCGTGGTCGATCCCGAACTGGTCGTCCTCTCCGGACGGGTGGCCCAGGCCGGCGGGGAGGAACTCCGTGATCGCGTCGAGGCCGAGATGACCGGCCTCGCACTGCCGCGGCCGCTGCTCCGCATCAGCGACATCGAGGGCGACCCGATCCTGACCGGTGCGCTGCGGACGGCCCTCGCCCAGGCACGCGACAGCGTCTTCGACACCGCCTGAACCAACCGCCACCGCACCGCGCCACCCGTATCCGGTGGCGCGTACGGCACCCCCATGTCCGACGGCCCGCCCCCGGCGCCTCCGTACCGCGAAGTACCGCTGCAAAGGAAGTCCGCTATGGCGCCACGGCGCTTTCGTACCCGCGTGCCCCTGGCCCTGGGCGCAGCCGCCCTGCTGCTGTCCGGCTGCGCCAATCCGAGTACCGGCAGCAACACCGACGATCCCACGGAGCCCGTCACACTGAAGTTCTGGCACGGCTGGTCGGCGCCCGGCGAGGTCGAGGCGATCAACGAGAACATCGCCCGCTTCGAGAAGCTCCACCCGAACATCGACGTCGTCTCCACCGGCAACGTGAGCGACGAGACGATCAACCAGGCGCTGCGCGCGGGCGGTGGCGACGCACCCGACGTCGTCACGTCCTTCACCACCAACAACGTCGGGCAGTACTGCTCGTCCGGCATGTGGGTGGATCTCGACCCCTTCATGAAGAAGAGCGGGGTCGACAAGACCGAGGTCTTCCCGAAGACGCTGCTGGACTACACGCGGTACGAGGGCGTCCAGTGCGCGACGCCTCTCCTCGCCGACGCGTTCGGGATGTACTACAACAAGGACGCCTTCGAGGCGGCGGGGATCACCCGGCCCCCGCGCACCATGTCGGAGATGAAGGCCGACGCGGTGAAGCTGACCCGGAGGAACGAGGACGGCTCGCTGAAGCGTGCCGGCTTCATGCCGAACTTCCAGCTCTACCAGAACTCCCCCGACCGGATGTTCGCGCAGTGGGGGCCCGAGTACTTCGACGGCGAGGGCAAGGCGAAGCTCGCCGACGAACCGAAGACCGAGGACTTCTTCACCACCATGCGCGACCTCTCCGACGCACAGGGCGGCTACGCGGCCATGGAGAGGCTCCGCGCCCGCTTCGGTGACGAGATGTCGTCCCAGAACGGCTTTTTGACCGGCAAGCTCGCCATGCACCTGGACGGTGAGTGGCGCGGGCTGATGCTCGACGAGGCGAAGGCCGACTTCGACTGGGCGGTCGCCCCGCTGCCGGTCCCCGACGACCAGGCGGACACCTACGGACGCGGCTACCTGACGGGCACCGTGGCCGGCATCGCGCACAGCAGCCGGCACCAGAACGCGGCCTGGGAGCTGGTGAAGTACCTGACGGTCGACACCGAGCCGGTCGTCCACTTCGCCAACGCGATCCACAACGTGCCGTCCACGTTCGACGCGCTGAAGTCCCCCGGCCTGGACGCGGATCCGGCGTTCCGCGCCTTCATCAAGATCGCGCAGAACCCGCACAGCCAGGCCGTTCCGCCCTCGAACAACGGCGGCCAGTACATCAACTCGTTCGGTGACTTCTCACAGTCCGTCGAGGCCGGCAGGACGAAGGACCTGAACCGTGCCCTGAAGGAACTCGACGACCAGATCGACGCCGACAACGTCCAGTCGGAAAACTGAGGAGCCGAGTCATGGCACTGTCCCTCTCCACCCCGGCGAAGTCCGCCGGGCGGGCGACCGATCCGGCCCCCCGCAAGTCCCCCCTGCGACGCAAGCGGAACCGTGAGCGGCTGCGCAACCTGGGTTTCCTCTCGCCCTGGATCGTCGGGTTCTCGGTCTTCTTCGGGTACCCGCTGATCGCGACCGTCTACTTCTCCTTCATGCACTACAACCAGATCAAGGCACCCACCTTCGTGGGGCTGCGGAACTGGCGGTACGTGCTGGAGCAGATGCCGCTGTTCGGCCCGGCCCTGTGGAACACGCTGTGGCTGGTCGTCGTGATGGTCGCGCTGCGCGTGGTCTTCGGCCTCGGGATCGGCCTGCTGATCACGAAGATCAAGACGGGCGTCGGACTGTTCCGCACGGCCTTCTACATCCCCTACCTGGCCCCGCCCGTCGCGGCCACCGTCGCCTTCGTCTTCCTCCTCAACCCGTCCACCGGTCCGGTCAACGAGATGCTGTCGTGGATCGGCCTGCACGGTCCGAGCTGGTTCAACGACCCGAACTGGTCGAAGCCCTCGCTGGTCCTGCTCTCCCTGTGGGGCATCGGCGACCTGATGGTCATCTTCATGGCCTCGCTGCTGGACGTCCCGAAGGAGCAGTACGAGGCAGCCGAACTGGACGGCGCGGGCGCGTGGGCGAAGTTCCGCTACGTCACCTGGCCCGCCATCACCCCGATCGTGCTGTTCGCCGTCGTCACCGGAGTGGTGCAGACGATGCAGTACTACACGCAGGCCCTCGTCGCGGGGAAACTGGCCTCGGGCGTCTCCATCGGCCCCGGCACGGTGATCCAGCCCGGATATCCGGACCACTCCACCCTGACGGTCCCCCAGCTCGTCTACTCCCTGGGCTTCCAGAACTTCAACACCGGCGCCGCGTGCGTCCTCTCCCTCGTGCTCTTCGCCATCGCCATGGCCGTCACCCTTCTGCTGATGCGCAAGAGCGTCGGCCTCATCCCGGCGGAGGACTGAGATGACCACCACCACCCTGACCAGGCCGGACACCGCCGTGCCCGGCCGTCCCAGCGGCACCGACGCGGCCAGGCACCGCCGCAGGCGGATCCTGAACTGGATCGCGGTCCACTCCGTGGCCGTCGCCCTCGCCCTGTTCTTCGTCCTGCCGTTCGTGTTCGTGTTCCTCACGTCCGTGATGAGCGACGGACAGGCGATGAGCGGCGACCTGTGGCCCGGCTCCTGGAACTGGTCGAACTACTCGACGGTCTTCCACACACCCGGGTTCCTCGACTGGTGGCGCAACTCGCTGATGTACGCGCTGCTGGGCACCGTGTTCACGGTGTGCTCGTCGGTGCCCGTCGCCTACGCGCTGGCCAAGTTCCGTTTCCGCGGCCGCCGTACGGCGATGATCCTCGTCATCTCCACGATGATGCTGCCGCCGCAGGTCATCATCATCCCGATGTACCTGGTGTGGGCCCAGCAGTTCCACCTGTCGGGCTCGCTGTGGCCGCTGATCATCCCGATGGCGTTCGGCGACGCCTACTCGATCTTCCTGCTGCGGCAGTTCCTGTTGACCATTCCGCAGGAGTACATCGAGTCGGCGAAGGTCGACGGGTGCGGGGAGTTGCGTACCCTGCTCAAGATCGTCGTCCCGATGGCCAAGCCGGGGATCGCGGCCGTGGCGCTCTTCCAGTTCTTCTATTGCTGGAACGACTACTTCGGGCCGCAGATCTACGCCGCCCAGAATCCGGGCGCCTGGACGCTGAGCTACGGCCTGGAGTCCTTCAAGAGCGCCCACGCGGTCAACTGGAACCTGACGATGGCCGCGACGCTGCTCGTCATGGCGCCGGTCATCATCGTGTTCTTCTTCGCACAGAAGGCCTTCGTAGAAGGCGTCACCCTCACCGGAGTAAAGGGCTGAGAACCATGAAGCTCGCAGTAGTTGGTGGCGGGTCCACCTACACCCCCGAACTGATCGACGGCTTCGCGCGGCTGCGGGACACCCTGCCGGTGGAGGAGCTCGTGCTCGTCGACCCGGCGGCCGACCGGCTCGAACTGGTCGGCGGCCTGGCGCGGCGGATCTTCGCCAAGCAGGGCCACCCGGGAAGGATCGTCACCACCTCGGACCTGGACGCCGGGGTGGCCGGTGCCGACGCGGTGCTGCTCCAGCTCCGCGTCGGCGGGCAGGCCGCCCGCAACCAGGACGAGACCTGGCCGCTCGAATGCGGCTGCGTCGGCCAGGAGACCACCGGAGCGGGCGGCCTTGCCAAGGCCCTGCGCACGGTGCCGGTCGTCCTCGACATCGCCGAGCGGGTCCGCCGCACCAATCCTGACGCGTGGATCATCGACTTCACCAACCCGGTCGGGATCGTGACCAGGGCGCTGCTCCAGGCCGGTCACAAGGCGGTCGGCCTGTGCAACGTGGCGATCGGCTTCCAGCGCAAGTTCGCCGCGCTGCTCGACGTGAAGCCCGGTGAGGTGCACCTCGACCACGTCGGGCTGAACCACCTGACGTGGGAGCTCGGGGTCCGCCTGGGCGGCCCGGCCGGCGAGGACGTCCTGCCGAAGCTGCTCGCGGAGCACGGCGACGCGATCGCCGGCGACCTGCGCATGCCCCGGCAGATCGTGGACCGCCTCGGCGTCGTCCCCTCCTACTACCTGCGGTACTTCTACGCGCACGACGAGGTCGTGAGGGAGCTCGGCACGAAGCCGTCCCGCGCCGCCGAGGTCGCCGCGATGGAGAAGGAACTCCTGGAGATGTACGGCGACCCGGCCCTGGACGAGAAGCCGGCGCTGCTCGGCAAGCGGGGCGGCGCGTTCTACTCGGAGGCGGCCGTGGACCTGGCGTCCTCACTGCTCGGCGGAGGCGGCTCCGCGGTGCAGGTGGTCAACACGTACAACAGGGGGACGCTGCCGTTCCTGCCGGACGACGCGGTGATCGAGGTCCAGGCCCGGGTCGACGGCACGGGCGCGGCGCCGCTCGCCGTACCCGCGCTGGACCCGATGTTCGCCGGGCTGATCGGGCATGTCACCGCCTACGAGGACCTGGCCCTGGACGCCGCGCTGCGCGGGGGCCGCGACCGGGTGTTCAAGGCGCTGCTGGCCCACCCCCTGATCGGCCAGTTCGAGTACGCCGAGGCGCTCACCGACAAGCTGATCGCGCACAACCGGGAGCACCTGGCGTGGGCCTGACCGCACATGTGCTCGCGATCGACGCGGGCAACAGCAAGACCGACGTGGCCGTGATCGGCGCCGACGGGACGGTCCTCGGCGCTGCGCGCGGGGGTGGCTTCCAGCCGCCGGTCGTCGGCGTCGACGTGGCCGTGGACGGGCTGGGAACGGCGGTACTCGCCGCGTTCGACCGGGCCGGGGTGACAGGCGTCGAACATGTGTCGGCCTGCCTCGCCAACGCCGATCTACCGGTCGAGGAGGACGAGTTGGCCGAGGCGCTGCGAGCCCGGGACTGGGGCCGGACGGTGGACGTGCGCAACGACACCTTCGCGATACTGCGCGCCGGGGTCGACGAACCCCGGGGCGTGGCCGTGGTGTGCGGGGCAGGAATCAACTGCGTCGGTATGCGACCGGACGGAACGACCGCCCGCTTCCCCGCGATCGGCCGGATGTCCGGCGACTGGGGAGGTGGTTCGGGACTCGCCGAGGAGGCGATGTGGTTCGCGGCGAGGGCCGAGGACGGCCGCGGTGAACCGACCGAGCTGGCGCGGACCCTGCCCGGCCACTTCGGGCTCGGCTCGGTGTACGCGCTGATCGAGGCACTGCACCTGGGGCACATCCCGTTCGGGCGAAGGCACGAACTGACCCCGGTGCTGTTCTCCACCTGCGCGGCCGGCGACCGGATCGCGCGTGATCTGGTGGAACGCCAGGCGGACGAGGTCGTGGCCATGGTCTCGGTCGCGCTGACCCGGCTCGGCCTGCTGGAGGAGGAGGTGCCGGTGCTGCTGGGTGGCAGTGTCCTGGCCGCCCGTCACCCGGCGCTGGACGACCGGATCGCCGGACTCCTCGCCGTGCGCGCCCCGAAGGCGGTGATACGGGTGGTCTCGGCTCCGCCGGTCCTGGGCGCGGCACTGCTGGGCCTGGACCACACCGGGGCCGCCCGCGGGGCGCACAACAGGCTTCGGGAGCAGTACATCTGAGTGAGTGTCAGCACGGGCGTCCCGCAGGCTGTGCCGCGCGGGACGCCTGTCGCGTACGGGAACCGAACAGATGCCCCGTACGTGTTCATGGGGGGAGGGATCGGTCTGCTCCGGGCCCGCCCGGCCGAACCGCCTTGATCGCTTGCACTCGTCCTGATCGAATACGGGGAAGGACGTGGGATTCGGGCGCTTCTGGTGGATGGTGGCCCCTGGGGCCATAATTCTGGCCAGGACCAGTCCTCCCCCGATCGGCCGGGGGGCCAGGGCCGTCGCCAGTGACCGAGGGGGAGGTCAAGTGACATACCCGCCGAGCGGGACCGCGCTGCGGGAGCCCGGGACGGATCAGCCGTCAGCGCCCGTACCCGCGCAGCGCGGTGGTGTCCGGACCGCGGCCGAGCGGCTGCGTGCCGCGGCGACGACCGAGCCGGGCAGGCTGCAGATCATGGGCGCCGCACTGGCCCTGCTCGTCGTGGTGTTCGGAGCGGTCACGTCCCTGGAGATCTCCGGACGCGCCTCGTCCGCCGACGACGTGGTGACCCGCAGTCAGCCACTGAGCGCGGACGCCGCGAGCATCTACCGTTCGCTGGCCGACGCGGACACGATGGCGGCCAGCGGCTTCCTGGCGGGCGCGCAGGAGCCCCCGGACGTTCTCGCCCGGTACGACGCGGACATCAAGGAAGCCTCCCGGCTGCTGGTCGAGGCCGCGGCGAGCACCGACGCCTCTACCTCGTCGCACCGTGAGATCACGACGCTGAGCGAACTGCTCCCCGAGTACACCGGTCTCGTCGAGCGGGCCCGTGCCAACAACCGGCAGGGGCTGCCGCTCGGCGGGGCCTACCTCCGGTACGCCAACCAGAAGATGACCGGTGAACTCCTGCCGGCGGCAGAGCGGTTGCACGCCGAGGAGACCGGACGGCTCGCCACCGACTCGGCCGACGCGCGGCGGTTCCCCTTCCTCTCCCTGGGGGTCGGGGCCTTGGCCCTGGCCGCGCTGGTGTGGATGCAGCGGCGCAACTACCGCAGGACGAACCGCGTCTTCAACCACGGACTGCTCGCGGCCACGGCCGCGGCGACGGTGGTGCTGCTCTGGCTGGCCGTGGGTCACACCATGGCCAGAGCGGACCTGCGTAGCGCGATGGTGCAGGGGCAGGAGTCACTCGACGTCCTGAACAAGGCACGGATCAACTCGCTGAAGGCGCGGTCCAATGAGAACCTCACCCTGGTCGCCCGTGGTGCCGTACTCACCCCGGACGGCACGCGGGACCAGTACGAGACCGACTACAGCACCGGCATGAAGGAACTCGGCGCGCAGCTCAGGAGCGCGAAGGAGCTGGCCGACGACCCCACGGGCCGCGAACCGGTGGGTGACGCCATCGACAGCGTGTCCGAGTGGCAGGAACGCCACAGGAAGGCCCGGACCACGGACGACCGGGGCGAGTACGACAGTGCGCTGCGGCAGATCATCGGCCCGGAGAACTCCACGGGGCAGTCCTTCGAGCGGGTCGACGACGCGCTGGAGAAGGCGCTCGCCCACGAACAGGACGAGTTCGACGCGGCGGCCGAGGACGGCCGCGGCGCGCTGGGCGGGCTGCCGATCGGGGCCGCGGTCCTCGCCGTGCTGGGCGCGGCCGCCGCGGTCGTCGGGGTCAACCGCAGGCTCTCGGAGTACCGGTGAGGGGACGACCGATGACCAGGGTGAAGGACCGGGCCGCGCGCGGCAGGCTCCACGGCTGGGGCGGAGTGACGGGCATGGCGGTGGCCTGCGCCGTCACCGCCTCGCTCACCCTGCTGCCGCTGGCACACGGCGACGGGACGTTCGGCGGGCGGAGCGCGGGGCACGACGCCGGCGCCTCGGTGCCGACCGAGGCGGAGACGTGCGAGGACCCGGAGGCCAGCGTGCCGGCGTCGGACGCCGGAGGCCCGAGCATCGACCGGATCAAACAGCGCGGGAAGCTGATAGCGGGCGTCGACCAGAACAGCTTCCAGTGGGGCTACCGGAATCCGGAGAGCCGCACCCTGGAGGGCTTCGACATCGACCTCGTGCACGCGATCGCGGAGGACATCCTCGGTGACCGGGACGCGGTGATCTTCCGTGCCATCCCCACCAACCAGCGCATCTCCGCGCTGGAGCACGACAAGGTCGACGTCGTCGTGCGCACGATGACGATCAACTGCGAGCGCGCCGGCCAGGTGGCGTTCTCGACGGCGTACTTCCAGGCAGGCCAGCAGGTCCTGGCCCCCAAGGAGTCCACGATCGAGGGCTACGACAAGTCGCTGAAGGGCAAGAGGGTCTGCACGGCGGAGGGCTCGACGGCGTACGACGCGCTGGACAAGGAGTCCTTCGGCGCGGTGTTCAAGGACGAGAACGACGGGACCGAGCTGGACACCGACCTGCTGACCGTCCCCAACCAGCTGGACTGCCTGGTGCGGCTCCAGCTCGGCGAGGTCGACGCGGTGGTCACGGACAACGCGCTGGCGGCCGGCCAGGCGGCCCAGGACCCGGCGGTGGAACTCAAGGGCGACAAGCCGTTCACCACCGAGTACTACGGCGTCGCGGCGAAGCTCGGCGCCGACGACCTGGTGGGCCGGGTCAACCACGTACTGAACGAGTACCGCCGGGGCGGTGACGACAGCCCCTGGATGACGTCGTACCGCGACTGGCTGGCTACGGGTCTGCCCGGCATCACGGGCCCCCCGGCGCCGAAGTACCGCAGCAACTGAAGCCGTCCGGGCTCCCGGGCCCGGCGGCACGAACGGAGAGGTGATCGATGGGCGTGGCGGGATCCTTCCCCAGCTTCGCGGGGAGGCCCCCCGGCCCGGTCATGGGCCGGGACGAGGCGGACCGTACGCTGGCCCGGCTCGGTGCGGAGCACGAGGCCATCGAGACCTCGCTCCTCGCCCTGGAGGAACACGCCGGCCGCCGGCTCCTGGAGGGCGCCACTCTGGCCGGTGTCACCAAGGAGCGCTGGGGCTCCGCCAAGCGGTCGATCACGCTGCTGTGGCAGTACTTCGACGCCTACGCCGGGGCGCTGGCCTCGGCCCGTGAGATCCGGGGCAGGCGCCGCTACCCCGGCAGGAGCGACCTGGTGGCCCTGACCGACCTGCTGCGCGGTGACGGTGTGACCGTGCCGAACCAGGGCTCGACCGGCCCGGGCTCCTCGCTCACCGGTCCGGCCCGGCTCTCCGAGCGCTTCACGCTGGAGGAGCTGGTCGCCCGGATGAACGACCTGTACGCCGCGTCGCTGGACATGGTCCTCGCGTCGGACTCCGTATGGTCGGCGCTGCCCGCCCGGATCGACCTGCTGGCCGCCGAGCTGCGCCGTACCGGCTCGCTGGCGCACTCGGTCGGGGTACGGCCCGGGGAGCATCCGGCCGGTGACGACCTGGAGTCGATCGCCGAGGAGCTGGCCACGTTGCGGGAGCAGGTGATCTCCGATCCGCTGGCGTTCTGGATCCCGGGCCCCGGCAGTGCCGCGCCGGGCGGAGGGCGGCCCGACACCACGCGCTACGACCGGGCTGCACGCGCCCTGGAGGAGGTGCGCCGCGAGATCGAGGCGGTGCTGGCGGTCCGCCAGGACGCCGAGCAGCGCCTGGTCCAGGTGCGGGACCTGCTGTCGCGCGCGAACCGTACGCTCGCCGAGGCCCGGTTGGCGCGCGGCGAGGTGCTGGCGAAGATCGCCGCCTCCGAGGTGCCCGCGGTCAGCGGACCGCCGACCGTGTTGCAGGAACGGCTCGCGACGGCTTCGGCGTACCGCAGGCACGCCCAGTGGAGCAGGCTGTCACCGCTGCTGGAATCGCTGGAGCGGGAGGCGGAGGACGAACTGCTGCGCGCCCGTGAGTCGCTGACGTCCGTCACGGAGCCGCTGGCGGTCCGTGCGGAGCTGCGCGGCAGGCTGGACGCGTACAAGGCGAAGGTGGCCCGGCACGGTCTGGCCGAGGACCCGCTGCTGATCGAGCGGTACGACGCGGCCCGGCGGATGCTGTGGAGCGCGCCGTGCGATCTGCGGGTCGCGGAACAGGTGGTGCTGCGCTATCAGCGGGCCGCCACGGATCTGCTGACACCGCGCCGCCCGGACCAGCACGACGGACAGGGGGAGAGATCATGAGTGCGCAGTGCCAGCGCCCCGTGTGCGAGGGCAGCTACGAGGACATGGGCGGCGGCGAGCTGTACTGCGACACCTGCGGCCTCGCGCCGGTCGTGTCGCCCACGGGCATGGTGGGCTCACCGCCCACGGGCATCGCGGGCGGTGGCAGGGCGGGAAGCGGCAGCACCTCGCGGCGGACCGGTTCGCAGGCGTCCGCCCGGTCGTCGTCCCGCTCGTCGACCTCCAGGCGTTCGGTGTCCGGGCGGCTCTCCCGCTCCCTGTCCGGAAGTCCCACCTCGCGGTCCGTGTCGGTGCGCTCCTCGGGCACCTCGACGGGTTCGGCCTCCGGCCGCGGCAGGCTCGGCGCCGGCCTGGTGCTCGTCCCCGACGTGCCGAGGCCCGACCCGTACACGGCGGTGATGGAGAAGCCCGAGGTCCCCGAGCGGAAGCGGTTCTGCTCGCGCTCCGACTGCGGTGCGCCGGTGGGCCGGGCCCGCGGGGAACGGCCCGGCCGTACCGAGGGGTTCTGCACCAAGTGCGGACACCCGTACTCCTTCGTGCCCAAGCTGCGCGGCGGCGACATCGTGCACGGGCAGTACGAGGTGGCGGGCTGCCTGGCGCACGGCGGGCTCGGCTGGGTCTATCTCGCGGTGGACCGGGCGGTCTCCGACCGTTGGGTGGTCCTCAAGGGCCTGCTGGACACCGGGGACCAGGACGCCATGGCCGCGGCCATCTCGGAGCGGCGCTTCCTCGCCGAGATCGAGCACTCCAACATCGTCCGCATCTACAACTTCGTGGAACACCTGGACCAGCGCACCGGTTCGCTCGACGGCTACATAGTGATGGAGTACGTCGGCGGGAAGTCGCTCAAGGAGATCGCCAACGAGCTCCGCACACCGGCCGGGAGGCGGGACCCGCTGCCGGTCGAGCAGGCCTGCGCGTTCGGGATCGAGGCGCTGGAGGCGCTCGGCCACCTGCACAGCCGCAACCTGTTGTACTGCGACTTCAAGGTCGACAACGCGATCCAGACGGAGGACCAGCTCAAGCTGATCGACATGGGCGCGGTGCGCAGGATGGACGACGGCGAGTCGGCCATCTACGGCACGGTCGGCTACCAGGCTCCGGAGGTGGCGGAGGCCGGCCCCTCCGTGGCCTCCGACCTGTACACGGTGGCGCGGACGCTCGCGGTGCTGACCTTCGACTTCCAGGGGTACACCAACGTCTTCGTGGACTCGCTGCCGGATCCGGACAACATCGAGGTGTTCCGGCGGTACGAGTCGTTCTACCGGCTGCTCGTGCGGGCCACCGACCCGGATCCGGCCCGCCGGTTCTCCTCGGCCGCGGAGATGGCGGAACAGCTGACGGGGGTGCTGCGGGAGGTGGTCGCCCTGCAGACGGGGCGCCCGCGCCCCGCGCTCTCGACCTTGTTCGGCGTGGAGATGCGCGTGACGGACACGGAGTTGTTCGCCGCGCCGACCGAGGAGGTGTCACGTCTCGGTGCCCGTCCCGCGGCCCCGTCCGGCGGCACGGGCCTCTTCGGACGACGGCGCGGGGCGGCCACCCCGGTCGTCACCCTGCCCACCCCGGCCCGGCCGGCCGTTTCCGCCGGCGCTCCCGTCGTCCCCGCCCCCGCCCTTCCGGCCGCGCCCGGCGGCGCCGGTCCGCTGTACGCGCCCGACACCCATGTCCGGGGCGGCACGGGAAGCGGCGCGGTGGCCGGCGCGGTCGCGTCCGGGCAGCACCGGGCGGCCGTTCCGGCGCCTCGCGCGGCGGCCCCGGCCCCCCTGACGCTCCCGGGCGCCGGTCCCCGGATCGCCGCGTTCGACGCGCGGGCGACCTCGCTGGCCCTGCCGGTCCCCCGGGTCGACCCGAACGACCCGAACGCCGGATTCCTCGCCGGGCTGATGGCGTCGGCGCCCGCGGAGCTGGTCTCCGCCCTCCACTCCGTGCCCGCCGCTTCGTTGGAGACCCGCCTGCGGGAGCTGCGCGCGCTCCTGGAGATGCGCGAACTCGACGCCGCCGTACGGGCACTGACCGCGGTGGAGGCACAGCACCCGGACGACTGGCGGGTCGTGTGGTACCGCGGTGTCACCTCGCTGGTGACCGGTGACCACGAGAACGCCGCGCTGTCCTTCGACGCGGTGTACGACGCCTTCCCCGGCGAGCCGGCGCCGAAGCTGGCCCTGGGTGTCTGCGCCGAGGTGCTCGGGCAGCTGGACAACGCCGCGGAGTACTACCGGCTGGTGTGGACGACGGACCCGAGCTTCGTCAGCTCGGCCTTCGGTCTGGCCCGGGTCCAGGTCGCGACGGGTGACCGGGCCGGTGCCGTGCGCAGCCTGGAATCCGTGCCGGAGTCGTCGATCCACTACACGGCGGCGCGGGTGGCCGCGGTGCGGGCCCGGCTCCGTGAGCGGGCCCCGCACGAGCCGCTGATGGACGACCTGTCCGCCGCGGCGGACCAGGTGACCGCCCTGCGGGCCTACGGCCTCGACGCGGTGAGACGGGAGCAGCTGTCGACCGAGGTACTGGGGACGGCACTTGACTGGGTACTCTCCGGTAGTCCCACGGCTCAGCCGGTGGCGCCGCACTCCCCCGCAGTCGCGGGTCCGAGGACGGTACTGGGCAGTGACCTGGACGAGCGGGGCCTCAGATTCGGTCTCGAACGCTCGTACCGGATGCTCGCCCGGCTGGCACAGCGGGGCGACGAGAGGATCGAACTGGTGGAGCGGGCCAACCGTTTCCGCCCCCGGACCTGGGTGTGAAGATGTCACAGAGCCACCAGCAGGCCTCCTTGCCGGGGTGCCCCAGCTGCGAGGAACCGCTGGAGTCGGGCGACCGGTTCTGCGGAGGCTGCGGGTACGACCTCTCGGCCGTGCCCGCTCCTCCCGCCGACCGCCCGACCGTCGCCATCACCGTCCCCGCGCAGGGCGCCGGCGCGCCCGCGGCGGCCGGGGCCGTCGAGTGGCCGCGTGCCTCCGCGACGAACAGCTCCGAGGTGCCCGCGCCCACGCACCGGCCCGCCGACCTCCCCGGGGTGGACTCCGGCGGAAGGCCCCTGCCCACCACCGACCGGGCAGCGGTCCGCTTCGACGAGCCGGGCTCCCCGAAGGGCGCGGCTCCGGACGGCCCGGGAGACGCCGCGGGCGAGTCCTCGGGTGAATCCTCGGGTGACTTCGAACTGGCCGCGCCCGATCCCCGTACCGTGGAGCACGCGGCCGCCGGTGCCTCGGCGGCCGGGGCCAAGGTCTGCGTGGCCTGCCGCTCGGGCCGTGTGGACACCGACGGCTACTGCGAGAACTGCGGCCACGCCCAGCCCCGCGAGCGCGACCACATGGAGCAGGAGCTCGGTGCGGTGGCGGCCGTCAGCGACCGGGGCCTGCGCCATCACCGCAACGAGGACGCGTTCGCGGTGTCCTGCACCGCCCTGCCGGACGGTTCACCGGCCGTCGTCGCCATCGTCTGCGACGGCGTCTCGTCGGCGAGCCGTCCCGACGAGGCGTCGGCCGCCGCGGCGGGCGCCGCCAACGAGTCGCTGCTGGAATCGCTGCCGCGCGGCTCGCATCCGCAGCAGGCCATGCACGAGGCGATCCTGGCCGCGTCCGAAGCCGTCAACGCGCTGGCGCAGGAACCCGGCCGGGCGCTGGAGCACGACCAGCACCGCCATCAGAACGCCCCGGCGTGCACCCTGGTCGGCGCGATCATGGCGGGCGGTCTGCTGATCGTCGGCTGGGTCGGCGACAGCCGTGTCTACTGGATCCCCGAGGACCGGTCCCAGCCGCCGGCCCGGCTCACCGAGGACGACTCCTGGGCCGCGCAGATGGTGGCGGCCGGCCTGATGAACGAGGCGGAGGCGTACGCCGACGAGCGCGCCCACGCCATCACGGGCTGGCTCGGCGCCGACGCGTACGAACTCGAGCCGCACACCGCGTCCTTCAAGCCCGACCGGGCCGGCCTGGTGGTGGTGTGCACCGACGGCCTGTGGAACTACGCGGAGTCGCCGGCCGAGATGGCCGCGGCCGTACCGTCCGACGCGTGTGAACGACCGCTGCACGGAGCCCAGGTGCTGGTCGGTCACGCCCTCGACGGCGGGGGCCACGACAACGTAACAGTGGCGCTGCTGCCGTTCGCCGTGGCGGCGCGAGGGGCAGGATCCGCCTGAGCGCGAGCGGTCCGCCGCCGCCCCCCATGGCGCTCCGCCCCGTCCCCGCGCGCCCCGCGCCCGTCCCGTGCCGCGCCTCGTGTCCCTCGCCCTGAACCTGTCCGCACGTCTGTCTTCGTCACCGCTGTCCTCGTCCGACACACGTGGTGCCTCAAGGAGCCGATGAGATGGCCAACTTCTCCAAGTCCAGCGTGCCGCGGTTCGCCGTCGAGGTGTACCAGAACGAGTTCCTCCCCGAGGGCGGCCGCGACGTCAACGCGATCATCACCGTCACCTCCACCGGCGGGGGTACGACCGGCGGTGTGCCGCTGGCCGACGGCGCCCCTGCGCCGGCACGTGTCCCGGGGCGGGCCCCGGGAGCCGCCGTGGTGCTCATGGTCGACTGTTCGGGCTCGATGGACTACCCGCCGACGAAGATGCGTAACGCACGCGACGCGACGGCGGCGGCCGTGGACACCTTGCGGGACGGCACACGGTTCGCCGTCGTCGCGGGAACGCACACGGCCAAGGACGTCTACCCGGGCAACGGGCAGCTGGCCACGGCCACCCCGCGGACCAAGGCCCAGGCGAAGGAGGCCCTGCGCCGTCTGAGCGCGGGCGGGGGCACCGCGATCGGGACCTGGCTGAGGCTGGCGGACCGGCTGCTCGGGGCCTCGGAGGTGGACATCCGGCACGGCATCCTCCTCACCGACGGGCGCAACGAGCACGAGTCCCCGGAGGACCTGCGGGCCGCTCTGGATTCCTGTGCGGGCCGGTTCACCTGTGACGCGAGAGGCGTGGGCACCGACTGGGAGGTGAAAGAAGTCACAGCGATCGCCTCCGCCCTGCTCGGCACGGCGGACATCGTCGCCGATCCGGCGGGTCTCGCCGCGGACTTCACGCGGATGATGGAGAACGCGATGGGCAAGGAGGTCGCGGACGTCGCGCTGCGGCTCTGGACGCCCGTCGGTGTCGAGATCGTGTTCGTCAAGCAGGTGGCACCGGCGGTAGCCGAACTGACCGGCCGCCGCACCGTGGCGGGACCGCGCGCCGGTGACTACCCGACCGGCTCCTGGGGCGACGAGTCCCGGGACTACCACGTGTGCGTGCGGGTTCCGGAGGCCGGGATCGGCCAGGAGATGCTGGCGGCCCGGGTCTCGCTGATCCTGCCGCCCCCCTCGGACGACGGCGTCCCGCAGACCCTCTCCCAGGGTCTCGTGCGGGCCGTGTGGACGGACGACATGGCCGCGTCGACGTCGATCAACCCGCAGGTGGCGCACTACACAGGACAGGCGGAACTGGCGCAAGTGATCCAGCAGGGACTGGATGCGCGCAAATCGGGAGACTTCGACGGCGCGACGGCGAAACTGGGCCGTGCGGTGCAGCTCGCGTCGGCTTCCGGAAACGCGGATACTGCGAAACTGCTCTCGAAGGTGGTCGACGTCGTCGATGCGGCGACAGGTACTGTGCGACTGAAAGCGAGGGTCGCGGAGGCGGACGAGATGACACTCGAAACGCGCTCGACCAAGACGGTTCGCGTCAAGAAGTAGCGACACGAACGGCAACGACACGACGACGAGGCACCGCACGGAAAGCCGTTCCGGCCGACCGCGGTGCACCGGACAGCATGCGGCCTCCGGGCCGGACGAGGAGAGGGGGAAGCGCCGACATGCCGACATGCCCGAACGGACACCAGTCGGGTTCCGAGGACTGGTGCGAGGTCTGCGGACACCGCATGGCCGGGACGGACGCGCCCTCGGGCGCGGTCCCTCCGCCTCCCCCGCCCGCCTACGGCTACCCGCAGGGGCCGGGCGCCGGGCAGCCGACCGCGCAGGCCGAGCTCTGCCCGCAGTGCCGCACCCCGCGTGAGGCGATGGCGCCGTACTGCGAGGAGTGCCGCTGGAACTTCCTCACGAACACGGCGACGTCCTACACCCCGCTGGCCCCGCAGGGCGGCGCGGGCGGCCCTGCGCCCGGCCTGAATCTGCCGCCGGGCTTCCAGGCGCAGCAGGGCCCGCCGCCACCGCAGCAGCAGGGTCCCCCGCAGCAGCAGCGGGACCCGTTCGCGTACCAGGGTTCCCGGCCTTCGCAGATGAACCGGCCGGCCGAGCCGCTCTCGCCGGAGCAGGGTGGCCGCCCGGGTCCTCCGCCGCCCCCGCCGTCCTTCCAGCAGGGACCGCCGCCTCCGCCCTCGTTCCAGCAGCAGTCGCCTTCTCCGTTCGAGGCACAGGGTCAGCCGGGGCAACAAATCCCGGGGCAGCAGGGCCAGGGGCAACAGGGCCCGGGCTCCCAGGGTCCCGGCCAGCCTGGTCCCGGCCCGCAGGGCGGCCCGTCGTCGCCGTTCGAGCCTCAGCGGCAGGGGCCGCCTCCGCCTCCGCCGTCGTTCCAGCAGCAGTCCGCGCCGCCCGCGCCTCAGCGGCCGCAGGCGCCGGGGGCCGGTGGCGACGACGACTGGATGCTGCCGCCGCCCTCGCAGCAGCAGCCTCCGGGACCTCCGGGAGCCTTCCAGCAGGGCCCACAGGGTCACCAGGCACCACAGGGTCACCAGGTTCCGCAGCCTCCGCAGCAGCAGTTCCCCGGTCAGGGCCACGTCCAGGGAGGTCCGGGCCAGGGGCCGGGCAGCTGGACGGCGGTCATCGCTCCGGACCGTGACTACTTCCTGGCGATGATGCAGCGCAGCGGGCCGGAGGCGACCGGGCTCAACCTGCCCGCGTACTCGCCGGAGCAGCGTCTTCCGCTCACCGGCAGCCAGATCACCATCGGCAGGCGCCGGCACAGCACCGGCGAGGCCCCCGACGTCGATCTGGCCGTACCGCCGGAGGACCCGGGTGTCTCGCACCAGCACGCCGTGCTGGTGCAGCAGCCGGACGGCAGCTGGGCCGTCGTCGACCAGAACTCCACCAACGGCACAACGCTCAACGGCGCCGAGGACCCGATCCAGCCCTACGTCCCCGTACCGCTCCAGGACGGCGACCAAGTGCACGTCGGGGCCTGGACGACGATCACGGTCCGCCGCGACTGATCCTGCACACCACGAAGACACCCACCGGCCGAGGACCGGGGTCCTAGGACCCGGGTCCTCGGCCGGTGCGTCTGCGACGATGGACGGGTGACAGAGATTCCGCGCGACACGCTTCAGGAGCAGACCTTCTATGAGCAGGTCGGCGGCGAGGAGACTTTCCGGCGCCTGGTCCACCGCTTCTACCAGGGCGTAGCCGAAGACCCGTTGCTGCGGCCGATGTACCCGGAGGCGGACCTGGGCCCGGCCGAGGAGCGGTTCGCACTGTTCCTGATGCAGTACTGGGGTGGTCCACGCACCTACAGCGACCAGCGGGGTCATCCGCGGCTGCGGATGCGGCACGCCCCGTTCCAGGTGGACAGGGCGGCGCACGACGCCTGGCTCCGGCACATGCGGGTGGCGCTCGACGAACTCGGTCTCTCCCCCGAGCACGAGCGGCAGTTGTGGGACTACCTCACCTACGCCGCCGCCTCGATGATCAATACCGCGGGCTGAGCCGACCGCTGCCCGCAGGCCGTACCGGGGGACGGCACACCGGATGATGCCGGAGGCGGGCCGGCGTCGGCTGCCTCAGACGGTCCCGACCGTCACGGCGAGCGAGCCGAGGCCGCCACCCGCGCCCCGCAGGGCGATCGAGCCGAACGGGGTGCGCAGCCGCAGCCAGGAACCCGCCGTGAGCAGTGCGACCGGGAAGTCGGGTGCGGGGCGCAGGAAGCCGAGGGACTGGGCGGCGTGCACCGCGCGTAGCGGCAGCTCCGTCTCCCCGACCGTCCGGGACCAGATGTCGCGGCCGATCAGATCGCGTTCCGCCCGGGTGCGCCGGTCCTCGGGCAGCGCGGCGTCGCGGGCCCGGAATTCGGCCACGGCGCCGGTGAGTTCGGTGCGCAGGTCGACGGGCCCCGGCAGCCCGGGGCGCTCCTGCCAGCCGCCACGTGGCGGCAGCATCCCGGCCCACGGCGGTCCGGTGACGGGCATCGGCAGGGCGCCCGTACCGGCCTGTTCGCCGGCCTCGTCCGTGTTCAGCGACTCGAGGAGTTCACCGGCCGAGACCGTGACGTCGAAGTAGTGCACGCCGGAAAGACGGACCGTGCGGATGGCGAGCACCTCGAAGGAGGGCGGCCGGCCGAAGACCGCGAGCGCGCCGCCGCCCGCCTGGAGGCGGACGGCGGCGGCCCGGTCGTAGTGGAGCAGCCGGCCGAGGAAGGCGGCGAGGTCCGCCGCCTCCCTCGCATCGGCGAACCGCAGCGACCGTACTGGCACTGTCATACGACGGCGGGCTCCTGGTCGAGGTACTCCTGCAGGAAGAGCTTCTCCTCGGCGGTGATCCGCCGGGGCCGCTCCTCCGCCAGGTTGTACGGCACGACGACCGTGGACGCCCGTACGTAGACCTGCTCGGGGTCCTTGACCTCGTAGGCGATCGTCAGCGACGCGGCGGTTATCTTCGTGACCCAGGACTCGACGGTCACCGGCGCGTGCCGGTGGACCAGCGGGCGCACGTAGTCGATCTCGTGCCGGGCCACGACGGAGCCGCCCGAGAAGGACGGCGAGCCGTCCCCCGGCGCCAGCCGGAACATGAAGTCGATGCGCGCCTCCTCCAGGTAGCGGAGGAAGACCACGTTGTTCACGTGGCCGAAGGCATCCATGTCCGACCAGCGCAGCGGGCAGCTGTAGATGTGACGGGCCAAGTCGATCAGCCTCGCGTGAGCTTCTTGTAGGTGGCGCGGTGCGGCCGGGCCGCGTCCGCACCGAGGCGCTCGATCTTGTTCTTCTCGTACGACTCGAAGTTGCCCTCGAACCAGTACCACTTGGAGTCGCCCTCGTACGCCAGGATGTGCGTGGCGACGCGGTCCAGGAACCAGCGGTCGTGGGAGATGACCACAGCGGCTCCGGGGAACTCCAGCAGCGCGTTCTCGAGCGAGGACAGGGTCTCGACGTCGAGGTCGTTGGTGGGCTCGTCGAGGAGCAGCAGGTTGCCGCCCTCCTTGAGCGTCAGCGCCAGGTTGAGGCGGTTGCGCTCACCACCGGAGAGGACACCGGCAGGCTTCTGCTGGTCCGGGCCCTTGAAGCCGAACGCGGAGACGTAGGCCCGCGACGGCATCTCGACCTGGCCGACGTTGATGTAGTCCAGCTCGTCCGAGACGACGGCCCAGAGGGTCTTCTTCGGGTCGATGTTGGCGCGGGACTGGTCGACGTAGGAGATCTTGACCGTGTCGCCGACCTTGATGGCGCCCGAGTCGGGGATCTCCAGGCCCTGGATCATCTTGAACAGCGTGGTCTTGCCCGCGCCGTTCGGACCGATGACACCGACGATGCCGTTACGCGGGAGCGTGAACGACAGGTCGTCGATGAGGACCTTGTCGCCGAAGGCCTTGGAGAGGTTCTCGACCTCGACGACGATGGAACCGAGCCGCGGGCCCGGCGGGATCTGGATCTCCTCGAAGTCCAGCTTCCGCATCTTGTCCGCCTCGGCCGCCATCTCCTCGTAACGGGCGAGACGGGACTTGGACTTGGTCTGCCGGCCCTTGGCGTTGGAGCGGACCCACTCCAGCTCTTCCTTGAGCCGCTTCTGGCGCTTCTCGTCCTTGCGGCCCTCGACCTTGAGGCGGGTGGCCTTCTTGTCGAGGTACGTGGAGTAGTTGCCCTCGTAGGCGATGGCGCGGCCGCGGTCGAGCTCGAGGATCCACTCGGCGACGTTGTTCAGGAAGTACCGGTCGTGGGTCACGGCGATGACGCAGCCCGCGTACTTCGAGAGGTGCTGCTCCAGCCAGTTCACCGACTCGGCGTCGAGGTGGTTGGTGGGCTCGTCGAGGAGGAGCAGGTCCGGGGCCTCGATCAGCAGTTTGCAGAGCGCCACACGGCGCTTCTCGCCACCGGAGAGGTTGTTGACGGGCCAGTCGCCGGGCGGGCAGCCCAGGGCGTCCATGGCCTGCTCCAGCTGGGCGTCGAGGTCCCAGGCGTTCGCGTGGTCCAGGTCCTCCTGGAGCTTGCCCATCTCGTCCATGAGCGCGTCGGAGTAGTCGGTCGCCATGAGCTCGGCGACCTCGTTGAAGCGCTTGAGCTTGCCCATGATCTCGGCGGCGCCGTCCTGGACGTTCTCCAGGACGGTCTTCGACTCGTCGAGCTTCGGCTCCTGCATGAGGATGCCGACGCTGAAGCCGGGCGAGATGAACGCGTCACCGTTGGACGGCTGCTCGAGGCCCGCCATGATCTTCAGCACCGTGGACTTACCGGCGCCGTTGGGACCCACGACACCGATCTTCGCGCCGGGCAGGAAGTTCAGATTGACGTCATCGAGAATCACCTTGTCGCCGTGCGCCTTGCGCGTCTTGCGCATGGTGTAGATGTACTCAGCCAAGAGAAACCGTCCGGCAGCAATAGAGGTGTGGGTAGATACACCCATCTTGCCTGACGCCCGCGCCCTGACGGAAACCCGTCCGGTCCCCGGGCACGCGATGAGCCCGGCACGGAGGTCCGTACCGGGCTCTTCACGACACTTCACCGGCGCTCGTAACGGCAGCGCCCGTGCTCAGTCACTCACCGCTGCTCTGCGGCTTCTTCCTGCGGAGCATGAAGACCGCGCCGCCGCCGAGGACGACGAGGGCGATGGCGACACCCGCGATGACGGGGGTGGCGCTGGAACCGCCGGTCGCTGCGAGGTCACCCTCGGTGCCCGGGGTGCTCGCGGCGGGCGCGGGCGTGGGCTCGGAGCCGGTCTGGGTCGTGGTGTCGTCACCCGGGGCGGGGGTACCTGCGGTCTCGCAGTCCAGGACGCCCTTGAAGTTCTTGCTGAAGCCGCCGGGGCCGGTGATCGTGAAGTCGTAGGCCTCGTCCTCGCCGACCGGGACGGTCACCGTGCGGGTCTCACCGGCCGGGATGGTGTGCTCGGTGCCGGCGAGCTCGAAGGTGAACGCCTCGTCACCCGTGTTGCTCGCGGTGATGTCGACGCCGCCCTTGGCGCAGTTCTTCTGCGCGGTCACCGCCGGGACGGCACCCTTCTCGGCCCAGGTGGCGCTCGCCGTCGCGGAGACGGTCGACTCGCTGGAGCCCGCGAGGATCATCGTCTGGCTCTTGATCAGCCCGGCGAAGACCCGGCCCACGGGCACGGAGGTCGAGGCCTGGACGGAGAACGCGGCGGAGCCGTCGGTGGCGTCCTCGGGCACGGAGAAGTAGAGGTCGGACCCGTCGGCAGCCTCGGTGACGGGCTTGCCGGTCTTGTCGGTGACCTGGACCCCGCTGGCGGCGGCGTCGGCGGGCGGTGCCACCGAGACCTGGCCGGCGTCGGTGTGGACGGTGATCGGGCCCAGCTTCTCACCGGCCTTGCCGGAGACTGCGGCAGGAGACAGCCCCACGGATGCCTTGGGCTCCGCGACGTTCTGGGCGTGCGCCTCCAGCCAGTCGGCGAGCTTCTCGGCGTCCTCGTCCTTGGCCGTCACTTCGGCCTTGTCCGAGAAGCGCCAGATGGCGACCTGGGTGCCGGCGGCGGCGGTCTTCTCGTCGAGCGGGCCAGTACCGGCCTCCTTGGCGAGCGCCGCGAAGTCGTTGACCTGCGGGTAGGAGTGCTGAAGGATCCAGCGCACCTTGCCGGCATCCTCGTTGGCGCCGAGCGAAGACTGGTCCCAGGGGGTCTCCAGGTACTTCGCGCCGTCCTTGGTGGGCGTGTGGAAGTCGATGCAGTACGTCTGGATGGTGCCGCCGCCGTCGACCTTCATCTCGAACAGGCCGGCGGGCAGCTCCTGAGGCTTCTCGCCCTCACCGGTGTTGAGCTCCGCGGTGCCGTAGGTCTTCAGACCCTCCAGTACGGCGACCGCGCCACCCTGGTGCTGACCCGAGTCGTCCCCCGGCGCGGCCGTGGCGGCCGTCGCTCCGACGATCGTTCCCGCGGCGACCAGCCCGGTGGCCAGCATCGCTGCGGCCGCCCTGACGAGACCGCGGCCCTTGCTCCGGCCCACTGGGGAGCCCTCCGTCGCCGCCGTCGACGACGCAGTGAACGCTGAAGACACAGAAATCACAGAATTCCCCTCCGGGCGAGGCCTTCACGCGTGATGTGCGTGTGGGAGGTGCCTCGCCAGCAAACTCAAGTGCCGCATGAGTACGGGGGAATCGTAAGGAGCGAGCGAACGCGAATCCCCCGTCATGCCGTCAGATAAGCATTCCGACTCGTAATCGTTACAGCCCTGTTCGGCGCGCCCTCTCCCCTTCAGGACAACGATGCCATGTGCGTGGCTGGTTTCTGACGATGCGTAGGCGCCGTGAGGGAGGGGTCTGCTCTGACCACGCGCCGGAACGCGGCCGTCCCTCTGGTCAAGTCGTGCCCCACCGCCACGGCGTCGATGTCCACGGAGGTCCTCCACACCCCGTCCCGCTCCTCCTCGCGCACCTTCAGACGGCCGTGGACGAGGAGCGGCTCTCCGACCGAGACCGAGCCGGACAGATTCGCCGCCAGTGTCCGTCGTGCCCAGACCGTGTAGAAGCCGGTGCTGCCGTCCGTCCAGGCCTGCTGCTCCCGGTCCCACCGCCGGGGTGTCACCGCCAGCCGGAATCGCGCCGTCGGTCCTGTCGCCGTCTCCCTGAAGTCCACCGGGGTCGCCGCGTTTCCCACCAGCGTCACCATGGTCTCGTTCATTTCCCGTCCCCCGATTCCCTGCCGCTTCCGTCCGCTTTCCGTCCCGCTGTCCGCCCTGCACCGATGGGATGCGGTGCGGTGCGCCCGGTGCGTCCGTCCGATCCGCTTGGAACCATGCTGGACGGAAACGTGAAATCCCGCCGGGCCTGTGGATTACCCGCCGGTTGTGGAAAACTCCGTCACCGCCACATAGCGCTCCCGCACCTCGCGGTAGCGCGCCAGTTCCGCCGCCACCGGATCGAGGACCCTGGCCCTGCCGCAGCCGGCCGCCGCCTCGCGGAGCCGCCGCTCCGCCTCCTGCCCGTACCGGCGCGCCGGCCCCCGTGCCGCGGCCGCGCACGCCCACTCAACGAGCGGCCCGCCGACCACTCCCGCCAGCATGAGCAGCGCCGGGGTGAGCAGTCCGGGTTCGAGCACGCCCACGATCTGGCCGAGCAGCCACAGGCCCCCGAAGATCTGGAGCAGCGTCATCGATGCCTGCGCGAGTACCGCCGCCGGCCACCACGCCGGGCGCGGCGGCCTGGCGCCACGGCTTGCCAGGGCGCCGGTGACGGGTGCGGACCCCCTGCCTCCCGGTACGGAGCCACGCTTTCCCCGCCCGTCGGCCGTGATGGGTCCGCCAGGGCCCGCAGGCACCGGCCCGGTGTCGGTGCTCCCTCCACGGCTCCGGCCCCCGCCTCCCGCCGCCGCGGTACGTGACAGCTCGTCCAGCGCCTCCGGCAGCCCCTGCGCCCCGTTCACGGCCGCCTCGCGCACGGCCTGCGCCCAGGGCGTGGGCAGCCCGCCCACGGCGTCGTCCGCCAGGGTCCGCACGGCCTGCTCCACCCGCTGCCTGGCGGTGAGCTCCTCCTCCGGCGGCGCGAGCGCCTGCGCCATCAGGTCGAGGCCGCCCAACTGCCGGGTGGACTCGTACCAGCGCCAGAGCCGCAGCCATGGCGTCCCGCAGGCCCGCCCCGCGTTCCTGCGCCACTCCCGCTCGGCCGCCTGCCCGGCCGCCGCCGCACCGACGGCTTCGGCGAGCCGGTCGGTGAACTGCTCGCGGGCCCGCTCCCCGAGCCCCGGCCGCCCCTCGGCCACGTACACCGGACGGAGCCGCGCGGCGGCCGCGTCGACGTCGGCGGAAAGCCTGCGTGCCGCAGCCGTACGGGACTGGACGAACCTGCCGAGCAGTTCGCGCAGATCGCCCACCCCTGCGCCGGTGAGCGCGGACAGGGACATGACCGTGGCGCCCGGATCGCCGTGCTCCCCCACAGCGATGCCGTCCTCGTCGAGCAGTCGGCGCAGGTCGTCCAGGACCAGGTCGGCCGCCTCGCCGGAGAGCCGGTCGATCTGGTTGAGCACGACGAAGGAGATCTCGGCGTGCCCGGCGAGCGGTCGCAGATAGCGTTCGTGCAGGGCGGCGTCGGCGTACTTCTCCGGGTCGACCACCCAGATCACCGCGTCGACCAGGGCCAGCACCCGGTCCACCTGGTCCCGGTGGCCGGTGGCCGCCGAGTCGTGGTCGGGCAGGTCCACCAGGACGAGCCCCTGCAGCGCCTCGTCGACGGCCGTGCCGCCCTGCACCGGCCTGCGCCGGAGCCGGCCCGGGATGGCCAGCCGGTCGAGCAGTCCGGCGGCGCCGTCGGTCCAGCTGCAGGCGATGGGCGCCGAGGTGGTGGGCCTGCGCAGTCCGGTCTCGGAGATCTGGACGCCCGCGAGCGCGTTGAAGAGGGTCGACTTCCCGCTGCCCGTGGCCCCCGCGACGGCGACGACCGTGTGGCGGGAGGAGAGCCTCTGCCGGGCCGCCGCCTCGTCGAGCACCCGCCCCGCCTCGGCGAGCGTGTCCCCGTCGAGCCGGGCACGGGAGAGCCCGACCAGTTCACGCAGCGCGTCCAGGCGGGGCCGCAGGGGGCCGCCGGGCAGTCCGTACGCCTCGACCTGGGTCTCGGCGGCGTCGTCGTCCTGGGCGGTCCGCCGGTCCTCCGCGTGCTCCTGAGCGGCCTCGGCGGCCTCGGCTCGGCGAGCGATGAGGCCGTCGTCCCAGCGCCGTCCGTCGTGCCCCCGCACCCCCGTACCGTCGTCCTCCGCTCCGTGGTCCGGTCCGTGCCCGTGGTCAGGTCCCTGGTCGGTGACGGCAGTCATCGCTTCCACCTCTCCTTCTGCAGTACGGACAGCGCGGCAATGAGTTCGGCCTGCGGTTCGGGGGCGACTTCGAGGGCGTCCAGCGGGGCGAGCCGCCGGTCACGCTCGCCGTGCATCACCTGGTCCAGGCACTCGGTGAGCAGCGCCCCGCCCCTGTCGCGGAGTCGCAGCGCCCCCTGGGCGCCGATCCGTTCGGCGAGCTGCTCTCCCGCGCCCCTGGCACGGCGGCCGCCGAGGAGGGCGGCGGCCAGCAGCGCCGCCACCGTCTCGGCGTCGGGCGCGGCGTTGCGTTCGAGCAGCCGTGCCTCTTCCTCGGCCAGCTCTTCCAGGACCCGCCGCCAGCGCCGTACGGCCATGCCGATGCGGCCCTGGATGTCCTCGGCGGGCCCCCACCCCCCGGCCTCCCTGCCCGCGTCCTCGAACCGGAAGATCCCGGCGGCGGGCTCGCGCTGCCAGGTCGCACGGATCTGCTCGTCGGATGCCGCCACGGCGCACTGCAGCAGGGCGGTCAGACTCTCCACCAGTGCGTCCAGCAGCTCCGCCGCGCTGCTGTAGAGCGGGTATCCGCGCCAGCGGGTGCGTGCGCCACCGGCCAGCACCGCGCCGTTCCCGAGCCGCCGCCGCACGCGCGACAGTTCCTTCCCGTACGCCTCCTCGACCACGCCGGTCAGCCGCACGGCCGCCGCGTACTGGGCGGCCACCGCCCCGGCCAGCTCGGGCATCCGGACGTTGAGCGAGTCGATGACCCCGGACGCCGTACGCCCCACGGCCTGCTGACGGGCCGCCGGGTCCTGCGCGCGGTGGGTGAGCCAGGCACGCAGGGGGGCGACGGCGGTGGTGGGCAGCAGTCCGCTGCCGCCGCCCGCGGACTCGGGCAGCTCCGGAATGGTGAAGCGCGGCACGTCGCCCAGGCCGGCCCGGGTGAGCAGCGCGGCGTACTGCCGGGACACCTCGCCGATCACCTGGTGCGGCACCCGGTCCAGGACGGTGACCAGGGAGGAGTCGTACTCCTTCGCGGTGCGCAGCAGATGCCACGGCACGGCGTCCGCGTACCTGGAGGCGGTGGTCACCATGACCCACACGTCGGCGGCGCAGATGAGCTCGGCGGCCAGGACCCGGTTCCGCACGACGAGCGAGTCGATGTCGGGGGCGTCCAGGAGCGCGAGCCCCCGGGGCAGGGTGGCCGCGGTCTCGACACGCAGCACGGTGTCGTCGCGGTCACCCTCGATCCCGAGGTGGTCGAGCCCGTCCGGGTCCGGGACCTGCCCCGGGGGCAGCCAGATCCGGGTCAGCTGCGGCAGCACCCGCACCCCGGCGAACCAGTGGTGGTCGTCCGGGTGGCACACGAGTACGGGGGTCCGTGTCGTCGGACGCAGCACACCGGCCTCACTGACCCGGCACCCCACCAGGGAGTTGACGAGCGTCGACTTGCCCGCGCCGGTGGATCCCCCGATCACCGCGAGCAGCGGTGCCTCGGGATCCTTGAGCCGGGGTACGAGGTAGTCGTCGAGCTGGGCGAGCAGTTCGGTCCGCGTCTGCCGGGCGCGTGGGGCCCCCGGCAGCGGAAGTGGAAGACGCACGGCAGCGACACGGTCGCGCAGGGCGGAAAGTGCGTCGATGAGCTGGGGCCGTACATCCATGGTTACCACATGCGAAGAATGCCCAATTTTGACGCCTTTTTGAAGCGTATAGGCCCCTCTGCGCGGCGGATCCACCCCGGGGGACAGAGGGGATGAGTGGGGCGCGGGCATAACGAGTGCACAACACCCGTGACGCGAGGCGCCAAAAGCGGTGCATGAATCGCACCTACCTGCGATTATCGGTTCGCTTCACCGAACCTCCACATCGTGCCACGCAGGTGAAGCAACCGGGACCAGGCGATCTGAGCCCTATCCTTGTCCCGGCAAGGCCACGGATGGCTTGAACCAGCGCCCTCCGGGGCATCAGGCCGACACCCGGCCCCCGTAGCTCAGTGGATAGAGCAGGCGCCTTCTAAGCGCTTGGCCGCAGGTTCGAGTCCTGCCGGGGGCGCACAACCGCACAACTGCGAGGCCCTCCTCCGGGAGGGCCTTTCCGCACAGGCCACAGCACCGTAGCGAGTGCTGCGTAGCGACCGCGTAAGCGCCGGACCGCCCCCGGTCGCTTCCCGGCGCATCTGGCAGGCCGCCCCGGCTCGATGCGCTTCCTCCGATCGGGCAAGTGGCTCGGCGACAGGGGCTACGACTCCGACGCCCACCGCGACGAGCTGCGCCAGCGGCGGATCCTGCCCGGCATCTCCCCCAAGGGATCACCAAACATCGGGGACCGGGCAAGGTCCGCCACGTTGTCCATGTACAGCGTCTACGGGAAACGACATCACCGGACAGCCCTGGCCGCAGGACTCACCTTCACCCTGTGGGCCACCTGGTTCCCGAATCGGGCTCGGACCTGCTTGTGGGCCAGACGTCCCCTGTCGGCTCGGGCTCAGTGATCACATCCCAGCCACAGGGCGATCGCCCCACCCTTGAGTGCCGTGGCGGACAGCCCTCGGGCACGGCGGTCCTCTCCCCCGGAGGCACAACTATCGACGCCAGAAGGACCGAATGGAACGGTGATGGCCCTGGCGCTCCGCCCGCTCAGCAGGTTCAGATTCAAAAATTTCCGACCCGGCGCGGCCGGCATCACGCCGCTGGCTCTTGGCGGGTTCACTCACTCCAGGGTTCCTATTGCGCTTCCTGTCACGCCCATCGGGTTCTATACCCGGGGCCCTGACGTTGTCCAGGAGAAACTGACCTTGTGCGTCGACAGTACGGGTCACGCCTTCCTGCAGGATACCGAAAGCGATGGCCCATGCGATTATCTGGGACGGGGTATCAAGTGCTGTCAATCCAGGGAAGAATCTTCCGCTGATCAACAGAGTGCCCACCACAGCGGTGAGCGCTCCGACCGGCAGCCTCAAGAAGAGCAGGCTGGATGCTACGTGGAACGGCCCTGAGGTTCCTCGGACTTTTCGAAGCGAAACCGCACCAGCCACGGCTGCTGCGAGCATTCCGGCGAACTCGATAAACCATACTCCTTGCCAGGTCGGTTTATCTCCCAAGGGACAAATGGTCAACGGCGCGTTTTGCACCGTGTCATCCGGGGGGAAACAGAAGCGCGCACCGACGGCAGGCCAGAAGAGCGCAAAAATAGCAAATCCGACAGCGATCAGCGACATCACAATCGTTGCCGCACACACAATATAGGTAAAGCTGCGGACCCTCGCTCGTTCTATTTCTTCCGCCTGGTACGCGGCATGCAGGGCGCTGACGGCCAACTCCCGGCTTCCCTCGGCCAGCGGCAAGTATTCGCCACGCGACGAAAAAGAAACAGCCTCGAGGCGCTGCAATCGCAGATCCTTCTCATGCAGATGCAAGCGGGCCTGAGCCAGAACATGGAGACCTTGCCATTGCAACTCATCCTGCGGGACGATGCGCAGTATGGTGACCTCAGCCTCGTGCATGTTCGCCAAAGCACGATCTGATGCCCTGCCATTGAGTTGTGAAAACCTTCCACTGCTCTTCAGGGACTCTCTTGCCGCATGGAGTTGGGCATTTGCTTTGTCCACGAGTTCAGAGTCAGGCGAATGTGGGGCACATTGTTTTTTGAACCGGTTTATCTGACTCTGCAGGTCTGCGACGTGAGCCAACATGCGCTGACACCACGAGGGTGCCTTGAGTCCTGCAACATCTCCGTCGCTGTCCACCATAGGTGGACCTCCTCATCGCCCGCAGAAAAGCTTCAACTGCAAGTGTGAGCACACGCAGGATTTGCTCGCAATTTGGTGGAGTTGCGGATCGCCACCGCTCTTGGGGTCCGGAACCGGCCCCGTACCGCGCGCTTCGAGTGCGACCAGTACGGAGACTTCCAGGTCGCGGGAAATCAGGTCATCGGCAAGGCATTCCTGATCCCGTCCCTTCGTGACGGTCCGTCGGATTTTCGGCGGGCCGCTTCGCTGCTGTTCGAGCTGCGCAAACGCCGCCCGGCATACGGTCTGCCGAGACGCTGCTCGAAAAGAGCCCGAAGTGCACCCGGTTGCGGGCAGGATGCCGCTCGACGTCCCGGCCCGTCGGTCGAGGCGACGCCGGATCGCTCCGTGTGCCCGCCGTTCCCGACTTGCCGAAGAGGCGCGCATGGGATTGTTTCGAAGGTGGGAGCGCGCGTGCGTGTTCCGCTCCCACCTCTCGGTTGGAGGTGAACCACCGTGCTGTTCACCGACCGCACGGATGCCGGGCGGAGGCTCGCCGTGGCGCTGCGGCACCTGGAACGGCGTGACCCCGTCGTCCTCGGGCTGCCGCGTGGCGGGGTGCCGGTGGCCTACGAGGTGGCGCAGGCACTCCGGGCACCGCTCGATGTGATCGTGGTCCGCAAGCTGGGGGTTCCGTACCGCCCGGAGCTGGGTTTCGGTGCCATCGGCGAGGGCGGGGTGCGGGTCATCAGTGACGAGATCGTGCGCCATGCCGGGGTCCGGGAGAAGGATCTCCTGGCCGTCGAGCGCGCCGAGGAGGCAGAGCTCCTGCGCCGTGCGCGGGCCTACCGGGAGGGCCGGCCGCGCCTGCCGCTGGAGGGGCGCACGGCGGTCGTGGTGGACGACGGTGTCGCCACCGGAGCCACCGCGAAGGCCGCCTGCCAGGTGGTGCGCGCGCAGGGTGCGGCCCATGTCGTACTGGCCGTGCCGGTCGCGTCGCCGGATGTCGCCGCCAGGCTGCGCGAGGACGTCGACGAGGTCGTGTGCCTCTCCACTCCGAGCCTCTTCTCCGCCGTGGGCGAGTGGTACCGGGACTTCTCCCAGACCTCCGACGAGGAGGTCGTCTCCCTGCTGGCGCGGGCTTTCGCGGGTGTCGTCACGGCCGAGGAGGTCGAGGTGGACGCGGGCGGGGTCCCGCTCTCGGGGGATCTGGTACTTCCCTCGGGCACCGGAGCGGTCGTGGTGTTCGCCCACGGCTCGGGCAGCAGCCGCCACAGCCCGCGCAACCGCGCCGTGGCCACGGTGCTGAACCGCGCCGGCCTGGGCACCCTGCTCTTCGACCTGCTCACGCCCGGGGAGGAGGTCTACCGCGCCAACGTCTTCGACATCGGTCTGCTGGCCGGGCGGCTGGCGGGCGCCACCTCCTGGCTGAGGCGCCGCACCTCCCTCCCCGTCGGCTCCTTCGGGGCGAGTACGGGGGCGGCGGCGGCGCTGCGGGCCGCCGCGGCGGCGGACTCGGGTGTCGGCGCCGTGGTCTCCCGCGGCGGGCGCCCCGATCTGGCCGGGGCCGATCTGTCCGCAGTGCGCGCACCCACCCTGCTCATCGTGGGCGGCGACGACACGACGGTGATCGACCTCAACCGGCAGGCACAGGCAGCGCTGCACTGCGAGAACCGGCTTGAGGTCGTCCCGGGTGCGACCCATCTCTTCGAGGAGCCGGGCACCCTGGACCAGGTCGCGGACCTGGCCCGGGACTGGTTCACCTCCCACCTGATGCCGGCGGCCGGCTGAGGCGCAGGGGCACCTTCCGGATCCCGGGACGGGCCACCTCCCGGCAGGCAGGGACTCGCCGCCCTTCCCGGGAGTATCGTCCGGCGACCGCGCGGCGGCGCCCCGCAGCGATCCGGGCTCGGCCCACACGCACAGGCACAGGCACAGGCCCATGCATGAATCGATTCAAGTGGCGTGAAGATAGTGGCCCGCCACGATGACTGTCAAGAGTGCCCACCCACTCTCCGCACCCAGGTCGCACATCACCCCTCTTCTTGGAACTGCTCGCCATCAACCCATTGACTGCGCCCGCAATCCCCGTTTAGCTACCGAGCAACCTCATTGAAACCTTTCACGGCGGGTGGTGCGGAGCAGTCCCACCGCCGAGGAGCTCCCATGAACCAGTCCGCTCCGGACCCGGCCCCGGTCCTGGCTCTGAAGGGCGTGAGCAAGTCCTTCGGTGCCGTACGGGCCCTTCAGGACGTGTCCCTGCAGTTGCTCCCCGGCGAGGCCCACGCACTCGCGGGTGAGAACGGCGCGGGCAAGTCGACCCTGATCAAGGCCCTCGCCGGTGTGCACCGCCCGGACAGCGGCGAGGTGCTGCTCGACGGCCGGCCCGTCACCTTCCACGGCCCGGCGGACGCCCGCGACGCCGGTATCGCCGTCATCTACCAGGAGCCGACGCTCTTCCCTGATCTCTCCATCGCCGAGAACATCTTCATGGGCCGTCAGCCCCGGCGCTCCCTGGGCAGGATCGACCGCCGGGCCGTGCACGGGACGACCGCCGGCCTGATGCGGAGGCTCGGGGTCGACCTGGCACCGGACCGGCCCGCCCGCGGGCTGTCGATCGCCGACCAGCAGATCGTCGAGATCGCCAAGGCGCTCTCCTTCGACGCCCGCGTCCTGATCATGGACGAACCCACGGCAGCCCTGACCGGCAGCGAGACCGCCCGGCTCTTCTCCGTCGTGCGCGCGCTGCGCGCCGAGGGGGCGGCGGTGCTGTTCATCTCGCACCGCCTGGACGAGATCTTCGAGTTGTGCCAGCGCGTCACGATCCTGCGCGACGGCCGGTGGATCTCCTCCGAACCGCTGGACGGGCTCACCGAGGACGACCTGGTGCGCAGGATGGTCGGCCGCGACCTCGGCGACCTCTATCCCAAACAGGACGCCGAGGTCGGCGAAGTCGCCCTGTCGGTGCGCCGGCTGACCCGCGAGGGTGTCTTCCGCGACGTGTCCTTCGACGTGCGCCGCGGCGAGATCGTCGCGCTCGCCGGACTGGTCGGCGCCGGGCGCACGGAGGTCGCCCAGGCGGTCTTCGGCGTCGACCGCGCCGACGCGGGCGAGGTCAGGGTCGCGGGCACGGTGCTGCGCCCCGGTTCACCGACCGCCGCGATGGACGCCGGACTCGCCCTCGTGCCCGAGGACCGACGCCAGCGCGGGCTGGTCATGGATATGTCGATCGAGCGCAACATCGGCCTCACCGGCCTGGGCGAGGTCCGCAAGCGAGGTCTCGTCAGCCGGGCGCTGGAACACGACCGGGCCGCCGACTGGGCGGTGCGCCTCCAGCTCAAGTACAACCGGCTGGCCGACACCGTGGGCGTGCTGTCCGGCGGCAACCAGCAGAAGGTCGTGCTGGCGAAGTGGCTGGCGACCGGCCCCGCCGTACTGATCGTCGACGAACCGACCCGCGGGATCGACGTCGGCACCAAGGCCGAGGTCCACCGGCTGCTCTCCTCGCTCGCAGCGGACGGCCTCGCCGTTCTGATGATCTCCTCCGATCTGCCCGAGGTCATCGGCATGGCGGACCGCGTGCTGGTGATGCACGAAGGCCGGCTCGTCGCCGAGATCCCGCGCGAGAGTGCCACCGAGGAGTCGGTCATGGCCGCGGCCACCGGACGCAATGAGAGGGCAGCGGCATGACCACCACCATCGAGAGCCCTCCGGACACCGCGAAAGCGCCGGAGCGGAGCGCCTCCTCGCTCGTGGACGCCGTCTTCCGGGCACGTGAGATCTCCATCGCCGGGGCGCTGGCCCTGCTGATCCTCGGCACCTACCTCGCCAACCCGCTCTTCCTGTCCGACCAGGGCGTCAAGGACCTGCTACTCAACGCGTCCATCCTGGTGCTGCTCGCGGTCGGCCAGTCAGCCGTCGTGATCACCCGCAACATCGACCTGTCCGTGGGCTCAGTCGTCGGCCTGTCCGCTTTCGCCTGCGGCAAGTTCGTCGCGGGGAGCGACCACGGCGTGCTGACGGTGACGGTGCTCGGCATCGCCATCGGCGTCGTCTGCGGCCTGGTCTCCGGAGCCCTCGTCAGCTTCGGCAGGGTCCCGGCGCTCGTCGTGACCCTGGGCATGCTCTACATCATCCAGGGCGTCGACTACTGGTGGGCGCAGGGCGAGCAGATCAGCGCCTCGGACGTGCCGGACGCGGTCCTGGGTCTGGGCAGCGGCAGCATCCTCGGAGTCCCGTACCTGCCGCTGATCGCGCTCGTCCTGCTCGCGGCGACCGCGTACTTCCTGCGCAGCTACCGGTCGGGGCGCGAGCTGTACGCCATCGGGTCGAGCCCCGAGGCCGCCCGGCTCGCCGGTATACCGATCCGCCGCCGGGTGCTCGCCGCGTACGCCTTCTCCGGAGCCGTCGCCGGCTTCGCCGGGGCCCTGTGGCTGGCCCGCTTCGGCACCGTCGTCGCGGACAACGCCCACGGCTGGGAACTGACCGTCGTCAGCGCCGTGGTCGTCGGCGGTGTCGCCATCACCGGCGGAACCGGCACCGTGTGGGGCGCCGCGCTCGGTGCCCTGCTGCTCACCACCATCGGCAGCGTCCTGGTCGTCCTGAAGGTGGACTCCTTCTGGCAGGGCGCCATCACCGGTGCGCTCCTCCTGCTGGCCATCAGCGTCGACCGGATCGTGAACCTGCGGATGACCGCCGCACTGAGGAAGAGGAACGCCCGTCATGACCACGGCGCCTGACACGAAGACGGCTCCCGGGCCGCGGGCCGGAACGAAACCCTCTCCCGTGCGCGGCCTGGCGCTGCGCTGGGACACCGCTGTCGGTGTCCTGCTGGTGGCGGTGCTGGTCGTCGGTCTCGGGAGCACCGAGGGCTTCGGGTCGACCGAGAACCTCGCGTTCGCCTTCAACGACATCGCCGAAGTCGCCCTCATCGCACTGCCGATGACCCTCCTGGTGGTCGCCGGGCAGGTCGACCTGTCCGTCGCCTCCATGCTGGGCCTGGGCAGCGCGCTGACGGGTGCGCTGTGGGAGGCGGGCTGGGCCTTCGAGATGATCGTGCCGGCCGTGCTGCTGGTGGGCGTCGCCGGAGGCCTCCTCAACGGCTGGCTGGTCACCAAGGTGGGCCTGCCGTCCCTGGCCGTCACGATCGGCACCCTGGCGCTCTACCGGGGTCTTGCCTCGGTGGCCCTCGGCAGCGACGCCGTGACGGACTTCCCGCAGGTCTACGCGGACTGGGCCGTCGACACCACGACCGTCCCCGGCACCTTCCTCACCTACCCGGTGCTGCTCTTCATCGTCCTGGCCGCGGTCACGGCGGTCGTGCTGCACGCCACCGGGCTCGGCCGCTCGCTCTTCGCGATCGGCGCCCAGGAGGAGGCCGCGTACTTCGCCGGGATCCGGGTCAAGCGGATCAAGCTGCTGCTCTTCGTCGTGACCGGGCTGTTCTCCGCCTTCGCGGGGATCGTCTTCACCCTCCGGTACGGAAGTGCCCGTGCGGACAACGGGCTCGGCTTCGAGATGCTCGTCATCGCGTCGGTGCTGCTCGGCGGCATCGACTTCGACGGCGGGAAGGGCACGCTCTTCGGCGCGGTCGCCGGTGTGCTGCTGATCGGCCTCCTCAAGAACCTGCTCACGCTCAACGACATCGCCAACGAGGTGCAGGTCATCGTGACCGGACTGCTCCTGGTGGCGTCCGTCCTGACCCCACGGGTCGTCGCGACGGTCGTCGAACGACGGCACAGGCGCGCCGCGCGCACACCCCCGTCGTCATAACGCCCCTTCCGCCGTACCTCTCCGAAAGGCACACGCCGCCATGATGCTCCGCAATGCCGCCGGGCGCCGCGCCGTCGCGACCGCCGCAACCGCCGTCTCCCTCGCCCTCGCCCTCACCGCCTGTTCCGGCACCACGAAGAGCAGCGAGGGGAGCGGGAGCGCGAAGGCCGGCAGCTCCGCGAAGGCCGACCCGGACGCACCGCTGAAGAAGGGCCTGAAGCTCGCCTTCCTGCCCAAGCAGATCAACAACCCGTACGAGAAGATCGTCGACGAGGCGGGCATCGCGGCGGCGAAGGAGTACGGCGGCACGGGCAAGGAGGTCGGCCCGTCCGACGCCAACGCCTCCTCGCAGGTCAGCTACATCAACACGCTGATCCAGCAGCGCCAGGACGCGATCCTCATCGCGGCGAACGACCCGAACGCGGTGTGCGGCCCGCTCAAGCAGGCCATGAAGAAGGACATCAAGGTCGTCGCCTACGACTCGGACACGGCGAAGGACTGCCGTCAGCTCTTCATCAACCAGGCCGGCTCGGAGGAGATCGGCCGCAGCCTGGTCCAGCACCTCGGCGAGCAGATCGGCTACAAGGGCAAGGTCGCGATCCTGTCGGCCACGCAGAACGCGACGAACCAGAACACCTGGATCGAGTTCATGAAGGAGGAGCTGAAGCTCCCCGAGTACAAGGGGATGGAGCTGGTCAAGGTGGCGTACGGCGACGACGCGGACCAGAAGTCCTTCCAGCAGACACAGGGCCTCATGCAGGCCTATCCCGACCTCAAGGGCATCATCTCCCCCACGACCGTCGGCATCGCGGCCGCGGCCCGCTACCTGAGCGACTCCTCCTACAAGGGCAAGGTCGTGCTGAACGGGCTCGGCACGCCGAACCAGATGCGCAAGTACGTGAAGGACGGCACGGTCGAGCAGTTCTCGCTCTGGAACCCGGAGGAGCTCGGCTACCTCGGCTCGTACGCGGCCGCGGCGCTGGCGTCGGGCCAGATCTCCGGCGCGGAGGGCGAGAAGTTCAAGGCGGGCAAGCTCGGCGAGTACACGATCGGCAAGGACGGCGAGGTCATCCTCGGCGAGCCGACCGTCTTCGACTCCGGGAACATCGACACGTTCGACTTCTGATCGGAGCCGGTTCCATGCAGCGCGTCTGCTTTCTGCTGAAGGTCCGCGAGGACCGCAAGGACGAGTACCGCGAGCGTCATGCCGCGGTGTGGCCGGACATGCTCGCCGCGCTGTCGGAGGCGGGCTGGCACAACTACTCGCTGTTCCTGCGCGAGGACGGCCTGCTGGTCGGCTATCTGGAGACCGAGGACTTCGACGCGGCCCGGGACGCGATGGCGGCGACGGAGGTCAACGCACGGTGGCAGCGGGACATGGCCGGGTTCTTCGAGCAGTCGGAGGCCGCCGACGAGGCCATGGTCCCGCTGACCGAGGTGTTCCACCTGGCTTAGCGGGTGCCCGCGCCGTCGTCCGCCCCGGCCGTCTCGGCCGGCCGGGGCGGACGACGTTCAGGACACGGAGAGGGAACCCCGTACCTCCGGGTAGTCCACCTCGTCGGGGAGCCTGTGGCCGAGGGCGGTCAGCCGCGAGGCGACGTCCGCGGGACTCCGGCCCGTCAGGCTCGCGCTGCGCAGGACGTCCTCCAGGTGGACGTCGTCCAGGTACGACCGGTCGACGGCCTCCAGCAGCCGGATGTCCGCCTCGTCGGCGGACTCGGGCAGCTTCGCGTTCTCGTGCAGCCGGTGCCCCAGCTCGGTGAGTCTCGCGGCGATCCCGGCGGGGCTCCGGCCGGTGGCGAGGGCGGCGCGCAGGACGTGCCGCATCTGAAGTCCGACGACCGTGTTCCTCTGCAACCAGGGCCGGCAGCCGTCGAGTTCCTCGCTGAGGATGACGAGGTCGTCGTCCTGCGGGGACTCGGGGACCGATCCGGCCGGTTCCCCGACCCCGAGCACCTTCAGCCGGGCCACGATGTCCGCGGGGCGGCGTCCCGTCTCCCGTGCGACGGCGAGCACGTGCCCGAGGGGTGCTGACGAGTACCGGCCGGGATAGTGGGGGCGGTACGTCTCACCGAACCTGAGGATCTCCTCGTCGTCGGGTTCGGGGGTGTACGGCAGCCGGAGACCGAGGGCGGCCATCCGCCCGGCGGCGGCGTGCGGGCTGCAGGCCAGGTACTCGGCCGCTTCGAGCACATGGGCCGCGGACACCTCGTCGCCCCAGCCGAGCCAACTGCCGTCGCCCCTGCGGTCGGTGCGGATCAGCATCACGTCACGGGGGTTCGGCGTGCCGGGCAGCGGTCCGCTGCCGCCGAGCCGGTATCCGAGCGCGGTCAGCCGGCGCACGACGTCGGCGGGAGCGCGGCCCGCGTGTTCCGCCGCCTGGAGGACCTCGCGCAGGGACACGGGCTCACCGACGTCGATCCACTGCTGCGTGTACTTGTCGGGGCCCTCCCGCTTGACCAGCGAGGCGTCCTCCATACCGATGGAGTCGGGCCAGGGGATTCCGCACTGCTGGACATCGGTGTGTCCCAGGGTGGCCAGCCGTGCCACGAGGGCGGCCGGGGCGTGTCCCCGCACGGCCGCGGCGTACAGCACATGCGCGTAGGGCACCTGCCCGTCGGGTTTCAGCCAGGGCCGTCGGCCATTGAGGTACCGGCTGACCAGCAGGAGGTCGTCCGGGTCCTGGAACTCGGGGGTGTAGGGCATCGTGCGGGCCTTTCGACAGCGGCGGCGCCGGCGGGACGGGAAGGTGAGGGCCGGAGACCGGCGGGGCGTTCATTCGCCGACGGCGACGTACCGGTAGGACCCCGTTCCGAGTTCGGGGAACCTCTCGGCCTCCTCTTCCTTCCGCGCGGTGAGGTTCACCCGCACCCCCTGCGGCTCCAGCTCCGTCCAGACCCGCAGCATCATGTCCTGGCTGAGGAAGTGGTGCGAGAGGTCGAGCTCCCGCAGGTGGCCGAGCGGCTGGCCCGTCAGGAGAGCCTCCGCGCCCTCGTCGCCGAGGGTGCCCATCGACAGGCTCAGCGAGGTGAGTCCGCGTACGACCGGGGCAGAGGCCAGGGCCGCCGCCAACTCGTCCTGGTTCGGACCGTTCTGAATCCCCAGGTGGCGCAGGGCGGGTTTGCCGACGCCGGCGAGCAGGGGGGCCAGGTCCTCGGCCGTGGTGCCACCGCCGTAGTCCTCGTCTCCCAGCCACAGCTCCAGCCGTTCCAAGGAGGGCAGGGAAGCGGCCGCGATCTGGGCCGCCGCCCCGGACGGCAGCCCGCCGGACTCGACGCGCAGCACCCGCAGCCCTTCGTGGCCCGTCACGGGGAATCGCAGCCCGTCTCCCCCGCGCATGGCCAGCTCCCGCAGCCCGGGAAACGCCCCCAGCAGCTCCGCGAGATCGTCCAGAGCGATCGTGGAGATCATCGCCTCCTCGTCCTCCAGATCGCCGAGGAACAGTGCTTCGAGCCCGGTGAACCGGGCGGACAGATCGATCAGCTCACACAGACCGCTCCCGCCCTCGCTGTCGTACCAGGGGCTGGCGAGGACCAGGGCGCGTATCTTCCCCAGGTCGACCGACTCGGTGAAACGCTTCCAGTAGGACTCGGGGTCCTCGTCGGACGGATACGGACCGCAGTGGAGACGCCAGGCCACGGCTCCCGCGTCAGGCAGATCCGTAGGGTCCGCGTACGGCGGGAAGGTGAAGGCCGGCAGTTCGTGGAACCGCTCGACATGGTGGACGTAGGACAAGGGAGAACTCCTGACAGTCCGTTCGATGGCTGTTCGACGTGTTCTATCAGCCGCCACCGACAGGGCGGGCCCGGCGGGGGCTTCCCCCTGCCGGGCCCGGTCGGCCGTGTCAGAGCTCGCCCTCGCCCTCGTCGCCGGGTGGTTCGTCCCCGCCGCCGTTCTTGATCCGGTCGGCCTGTTCGATCATCATGGCGAGCTTCTCCACCGAGCTGTCCTCGGAGGAGGACGCCAGCTTCCTTGCCCGGGTGGCGAGTTCACCGAGCGGGGGCGTACCGGGGAGGTCTCCGCCGCGCAGGCTGTCCGCGAAGTACGCGGCGACCGCCGTCACCTGGAGCCGTGTGCCGGCGCCGTCCCAGAGCTTTCCGCCGAGCGCGCCGGTCTCCACCGATCCGGTCTCCTCATGGGCCTTCCGCGTCTTCGGGTCCAGCCAGCGCACGGTCGCCGTCGCCACGTGACCGGAGGCGCCCTCGCGGAGCCGGACGGCGTAGAGCGCGGTCACCGTGTGGCCGGGGCCCACCTCGCCGCCGTCGACGCTGTCGTCCCGGAAGTCCTCGTCGGCGACCTTGCGGTTCTCGTAACCGATCAGCTCGAACTGCTGGACCGTCTTGCGGTCGAAGGCCACCTGGGCCTTGGCGTCGCGGGCCCTGAGCTCGACGTGGGCGGGCAGCTGGTCGACGAACACCTTCCTGGCCTGGGTCTCGTCGGCGATGTAGGTGGTGTTGCCGTCGCCCCTGTTGGTGAGGCGTTCCATCAGCTCGTCGCCGTAGTCGCTGCCGACTCCGACGCCGAACAGGGTGATGCCGTACTCCTTGCGTGCGTCCCTGACGCGTTCCAGGATCGCGTCGGCGTCGGTCTCACCGGTGTTGGCGAGCGCGTCGGAGAGCAGGACAACACGGTTGTTGGCGCCCTTGCGACGGCCCTCGACCGCCTCTTCGTAGCCCTGCTCGATACCGGCCGCCACATTCGTGGAGTCGGCGGGCTCCATCTCCTCGATGGCGTCCCGTACCTTGGTGCGGTTGCCCTGGAGACGGGTCATCGGCAGCCGGGTCTCGGCCTCCTCGCTGAAGGTGACCAGGGATACGGAGTCGTCGTCGCGCAGTTCGTCGGCGAGGATCCCCAGCGAGGTCTTCGCCAGGTCGAGGCGGCCCGGTTCGGACATGGAACCGGAGATGTCGACGACGAAGGTCAGTGCGGCGGGCGGGCGTTCAGCGGTGTTCGAGGCGGCCCTGGTGGCCAGCCCCACCCGCACGAGCGACCAGTCGGCGGCGTCGGACCGGGCACCGTCGACACTCACCGCGAAGCCGTTGCCCTCCGGCCGCTCGTAGCCCTGGCGGAAGCTGTTGACGAACTCCTCCGGGCGCACCGTGTCCGCTGCCGGCAGCTGTCCGTCGCCCAGGGTGCGGCGCGCGTACCCGTAGCTGGCGGTGTCCACGTCGAGGGCGAAGGTCGACAGGTAGTCGGGTGCCGCGCTCTCCCTCGCGGCACCGTCCTTTGCCCGGCTCGCCCCGTCCTCCTGCTGCTGCTCAGGTGCGGCGGATCCGCCGGAGGGCTGCCTCCCCCCGGCAGGTCCGCCGCTGCCGGTGCCGCGGTCGAATCCGGAATCGCTGGTCGCATCCGGCCCACCGCAGCCGGTCATCAGGATCCCGCCCGCCAGGAGCAGCGCGAGCGCTCCCCGATACGTCCTTGCCCTGCGGTCCATCCGTACCCCCCACGTCGTAGACATCTGTGAATGTGACGTGCGAGGCGGCCGGGCGGAGTCGTCAGAAGCGTTGCGGAACCGTCTCGATGACGCAACGACGGACGGTGGCGCGGCGGAACATCAAGGTCAGGACACGATGTCCTTACGACTGAACCCGCGGAAGGCGAAAGCGAACAGGATCAGGGCATAGGTCACCGACACCGCGGCGCCCTTGACCATCCCGCCCCATTCGAGGTCGGGCTGGAGTGCGTCGGCCCAGGCAAACTGCCAGTGCGCGGGCAGGAACTCGCGCCACGTTCCGAGGGCCGTGACCGCGTCGAGGACATTGCCGACGATGGTCAGTCCGACCGCGCCGCCCACCGCGCCGAGCGGAGCGTCCGTCCTCGTCGACAACCAGAACGCCAGTCCGGCGGTGACGAGTTGGGAGACGAAGATGAACGCGACGACCAGCGCGAGACGCGGCACGGTGTCCGAGGTGGCGAGCGCGCCCCCGGTGGGGAGCTTCAGCGGCCCCCAGCCGTACGCCACGGCTCCCGCGCCCAGCGCGACGAGCGGCAGCAGCACCATCGCGGCGAGGCTGAAGCCGAGCGCCACGACGAGCTTGCTCCACAGCAGCCTGGAGCGCGGTACGGGCGCCGCGAGCAGGTAGCGCAGCGAGGACCAGCTGGCCTCGGAGGCCACGGTGTCCCCGCAGAACAGGGCGACCGGGACGACGAGCAGGAAGCCGGCGGAGACGAAGAGGCAGGTCGCCGCGAAATTCGCCGCGGACTCCGTCGCGACGTCCATGAGGTTGATCCGCGAGCCGCCTCCGCCGCCCCCTTCGCCGCCCGGCGTGCCGCCGACCGCGAAGGCGATGATCAGAATGAACGGCAGGGCTGCCAGCACCCCGCCCATGAGCAGCGTGCGGCGCCTGCGCAGCTGCCTCATCGCCTCCACACGCAGCGGCAGGGTGCGGCGGGCGTGGTAGCCGGGGGCTTCGGCCAGGGCCTGGATCTCTGTTGCGGAGCTCATGCGGATCCTTGGGAGATGAGGGTGAGGAAGGCGTCCTCCAGGCGGCGGTGCGGCCCGACGCCCGTCACCGGCACGTCGAGACGCACCAGATCGGCGACGAGCTGCGCCGCGGTGGCACCGTCGAGACGGACCAGCAGCCCGTGGCCGTCGTCCACGCGGGCGGCGGAGCCGACGCCCGGGAGGGCGGCCACCTTGTCCACGAGTGGTTCGGCCACCTCGGCGTCCGTGGTGACGAGCAGCATGTCGCCGGAGCCGGTGATCTCGGCGACCGGGCCGGCCTGGACGAGCTGCCCCCGGTCCATGACCACCAGGTGGGTGCAGGACTGCTCGACCTCGGAGAGGAGATGGCTGGAGACGATCACGGTCCGGCCCCCTGCCGCGTACCGGATCATCACGTCCCGCATCTCGCGGATCTGGGGCGGGTCGAGACCGTTGGTCGGTTCGTCGAGGATGAGGAGGTCCGGCATGCCGAGCATGGCCTGGGCGATGGCCAGACGCTGCCGCATCCCCTGGGAGTAGGTGCGCACCGCGCGGGCCAGGGCGTCGCCGAGTCCGGCGATCTCCAGGGCCTCGTCGATGTGGGCGTCCTCGGCGGGCCGCCCGGTGGCCTGCCAGTACAGCTCCAGGTTGGAGCGGCCCGAGAGGTGCGGGAGGAAGCCCGCGCCTTCGACGAAGGACCCCACGCGGGACAGTACGGGCGTCCCGGGGCGGATCGCGTGCCCGAAGACCCGGATCTCGCCGGCGTCGGGGGTGATGAGCCCCATCAGCATGCGCAGTGTGGTGGTCTTCCCGGCGCCGTTCGGTCCGAGGAGGCCGAGGACCTGCCCCTTCTCCACGCGGAAGCCGAGGTCGCGCACCGCGTACCGGTCGGTGGACTTGGCGTACTTCTTGGACAGGCCCGTGATCTGCAGCGGTACGCCGGTCAGCGCGGGGTCGGGGGCGGGAGTCACGGTACGCCGGCGTGCGGTGAGCAGGAGGGCGGCGGCGATGACGACCGCGGCTGCGGGGAGGCCCCACGTCCACCAGGGCAGGACGGCCGCCGCGGTCTTCACGGCGGGCGCCGTGGGAACGGTCAGTGCCCCGTCGAGGGAGACGGTGTACGTCGCGGGCTCGGCGGGTGAGGCGTAGGCGAGGTCGGTCGCGGAGAGGACGAGACGGAGCCGGTGCCCCGCGTCGACCTCGTGATCGACGGCGGGCAGGGTCAGCTCGACGGGCTTTCCCTGCTCGGCGGGGGTGAACCGGTAGGGGGAGACGAGCTGGGAGGGCAGCACCTGCTGCTTCCCGTCCGGCGAGACGTCGTAGACCTTGCCGAAGAGCACCGCGTCGCCCTGGTCCGCCTTCACGTTCACACGGACGGTGGGCGATCCGGTGACGTGCACGGCACGGTCCAGCGGCGCGGACTCGAAGCGGGCGTACTGCCCGGGGAAGTCGAGGGAGAGCCCGACGCCGAGCGAGGACAGCTGGGAGAGCCCGCCCCCGATGCCGGGTACGGCGGAGATGGAGGGCGGGTTGGCTCCGGCGGGGTTGTGGAAGGTCTGGGTCGGACCGACGGGGGGTACGTCCTGTCCGCCCCCCATGGCGGCGCCCTCACCGCCACCGGTGGCGGGCTGGTCCTGTCCGCCGCCGGTGGCGGGCTGGTCCTGTCCGCCGCCGGTGGCGGGCTGGTCCTGTCCGCCGCCGGTGGCGGGCTGGTCCTGCCCGCCCTTTGCCGGAGCGTCCTGGCCGCCGCCGGTGCCGGGGGTGTCCTGTCCGCCGCCCGCCGGGGGCTGCTGCCCGCCGCCGGTCAGCGTGATCTTCCGCCCGCCGCTGGTCAGCCCCGGGTACGTGGCGCTGCTCGCGCCGCGCTTCAGGGCGGCGCCGTCGGTGGAGTCGACGCCTCCGGTCCGGGTCACGCGGAAGCCCGGCCCGGTGTCGGCGCCCTTGTCCTCCTTCAGATACCGGTCGAACCAGTCACCGACCCGGCTCTCGACGCGATCGCCCTCGTCGTCCCCTCCGTCGTGCCCGCCCGCGATCCAGTCGACGGACACGGGTGCGCCGTTGGCCTTGATGGCCTTGGCCATGGCGTCGGCGTGACCGAGCGGGAAGAGCGAGTCGCTCTGCCCCTGCAGGATCAGCGCGGGTACGTCGATCCGGTCGGCCACGGCCTCGGGGGAACGTTCCGTCAGGAGTTCACGCGCGGCGGCGTCCGGCTTGCCGCTGACCGCGACCCGCTCGTACATCTCGCACAGCTGCTTCTGGAACCTCTCGCAGCCACCGCCCGAGCTGACGAAGATCCCGGACCAGAGCTTCTTGAACACCCCGTCGGGGAAGAGCGCGTCGGCGAGGTTCCAGTAGCTGATCACCGGTGCGATGGCGTCGACCCGCTCGTCGTGCCCGGCGGCGAGCAGCGACACGGCGCCGCCGTACGAGGCACCGGTGACGCCGACGCGCGGGTCGCCCTTCGCGTCGAGCTCCACCTCGGGGCGTTCCGCGAGCCAGTCGATGAGCCCGGACACGTCCTTGACCTCGCCGTCGGGGGCGTTGAGCGTGATCTCCCCCGTCGTCCTCCCGAATCCTCGGGCGGACCAGGTCATGACGGCGTACCCGTCGGCGGCCAGCTTCTCGGCCTGGGCTCGAACGTCGTTCTTGCTGCCGCCGAAGCCGTGCCCGATGAGGACGGCAGGCCGGGGCTGTGTGCCTCCGGACGTGAAGTACGAGGTGTCGACCGACACCCCGTTCATCTTCATCATCCGGTCCTGCCGGTGCACGGATGGGGCGCTGTCGTCGGCGGTAGCGGTCCAGGTACCGGCACCCGCGAGCACGGCGAGGGCGGCGACGACCGCGGCCCACCGGCCTCGGGTACGGGGCAGCCGGTGCCGCCACCGGGAAGTCGGGGTCTCCATGACTCGACCCTAAACGGAACGGCTCGGGGGCCGGGGTGCCCCCGGGGGGAGGTCCACGGCATCCCTGGGAGGTACGTCCGGCCCTCCCCGTACTCCGCATGCGGTACACCGACCTCGCGAAAGGGCACATACGTGCACATCCGCATCAGCCGCGGAGCTCCTCGCCGCCGCGCGCCTCACCGGCCGGCGGGCACCGGAACACCGAGGTCCGTGAGCGGCTCCTCGACGGGCAGGAGAGCGGATGCCCTGTCCGGCTCGCCCGCCCTGACCAGTGCGTGGATCTCCCGGGCGAGCGGAGTGACATCGGTGACGGAGACCAGCCACTCGTCGGCGTAGCGCCGTGCCGCCTCGCCGCTCAGTCCGAGCTGGAGGGAGCGGTACGGCAGCGGGTTCAGGTCGAGGTCGCGTTCCGGGTCCCACTGGACGCGGGTGGGACTGCGGCGCAGGCCGCGCTGCCAGGTGGCCCGGTCGGGGTGCACTCCCCGGACGTAGTGAGAGAGTTCGGCGCGCTCCAGGGCCCATGCGAAGCCCTCGCGGGTGATCTCGACGGCGAGCACGGTCTCCTGGCCCTCCTTGGTGCCCCAGCCGCAGCGGTACATCATCCACAGGAAGCTCGGTTTGATCCACGTCATGCGGTCGCGCTTCCAGGCGGCCGGAAAGCGGCCGTCACGGGCGGCCGGCAGGCCGATGGCCGGCTGATAGGCCTGGTACACCGTGACGGTGGTGTCCGTGTGCTGGGCGCGGATCTCGTGACGGGCCGGGGGGACGAGGGCGTTCATGCGCCCCAGAATGCGTGAACCGGCGCATCGCAGCACCTGGTTTTCGCTGAGCGGTACGGCCCGTCCCGACCTCGCCGACGTACGGGGACCGTGCGTCGGATCCGAACATGAGCCTCAATCAGACGTACGTCAGGTGGCGGTCCGTCCGACACAACACCACACAGACGGGACGGAGTTGGGGAGGCCGGGTCCATCGAAGTGTCGTTTCCGGCCACAAAGTCCACTGAATCGTCCTTGCCATTTGTGCACGTGTGACTGCGGCTGTGGTTTCGGCTGTGCCGCGCCTGCACCATGTACCGACGGGCCGCCCCGGAACGCTCGACCAGCACACCGGCCCGCCCGTCTCACATGACCCCCCATACGCAGGAGTCACCGTGCCCCACCTGTCCCGATCGAATCGTTCCGCACGCACGGCCCTGGCCACGGCGGTCGCCGGTGTCCTGACGGCCGGCGGTCTCCTGGTCTTCCCGTCCGGCGCCGTGGCCGCGCCGGAGCAGGCTGCGGCGACCCGGTCCGCCTCGGCCGGCGCCGAGGCGGCGAGCCTCACCCGGGACGAGGTCCTGCGCCGTGCGAAGACCTGGCTCACCGCCGACAACGGCTCCCAGGTGCCGTACAGCCAGGAATCGGTCTGGAAGGACGGGTACCGGCAGGACTGCTCGGGCTATGTCTCGATGACCCTCGGCCTGTGGAAGTCCGGCCCCAACACCGTAGAACTGGCGGGCAACCGGAGTCTGACGACCCCGATCGGAGTGAGTGAGCTCCTGCCGGGAGACCTGCTGATCGACGCGTCCGGCAGCAACACCACGCGCCACGTCGTGATATTCGCGGGCTGGACGAGTTCTGCCCACACCGCCTACCAGGCGTACGAGCAGCGTGGCGGGCACGGCACGGACCACCGCGTGCTGACCTACGGGCTCGGCGCGAACAGCGAGTACAAGCCGTACCGTCCGGTGAAGCTCGGTGGCGGCGGCGGTACCACTCCCACTCCACCGTCGTCGGGCTGGTCCACGCTCTCGCAGGGCAGCAGCGGCGCCAAGGTCGAAGCCGCGCAGTACCTGCTCACGAGCCACGGCTACGCGACCACCGCCGACGGCGTCTTCGGCTCGCTCACGGACTCCCGGGTGAAGGCGTTCCAGAAGGCCGAGGGCCTGGTGGCGGACGGGGTCATAGGCCCGCTGACCTGGTCGGCATTGGTCAGGACCGTCCAGGAGGGCTCCTCCGGCGCGTCCGTGCGCGCCGCCCAGACCGCGCTGAACGCCCGTGGCCACTCGCTCGTGGTCGACGGCGTGTTCGGTGGGCTCACCGACTCGGCGGCCCGGGCCTTCCAGCAGAAGAAGGGGCTGGTCGCGGACGGGGTGGTCGGCCCGAAGACCTGGCAGGCCCTGATGGGCAGCTGAGTCGGGACCGCCTGTGAACGGCCCGCCGGAGGCGGGCCGTTCACACGTGCGGGGCGGGAGGCCTCAGTGGTTGCGGGGGAAGCCGAGGTCCACGCCCGCCGGGGCGTCGGCGGGGTCGGGCCAGCGGGTGGTGACGACCTTGCCGCGCGTGTAGAAGTGCACGCCGTCGTTGCCGTAGATGTGGTGGTCGCCGAAGAGGGAGTCCTTCCAGCCGCCGAAGGAGTGGTAGCCGACGGGTACCGGGATCGGGACGTTGACGCCGACCATGCCGGCCTCGATCTCCAGCTGGAAGCGGCGGGCGGCGCCGCCGTCGCGGGTGAAGATCGCGGTGCCGTTGCCGAAGGGCGAGGCGTTCATCAGGGCGACGCCGTCCTCGTACGTGTCGACGCGCAGGACGCACAGGACCGGGCCGAAGATCTCGTCGCGATAGGCGTCGGAGTCGGTGGAGACGTTGTCCAGGAGGGACAGGCCGATCCAGTGGCCGTCCTCGAAGCCCTCGACCGTGTGGCCGGTGCCGTCGAGCACGACGTCGGCGCCCTGCGCCGCCGCGCCCGTGACGTAGGAGGCGACCTTGTCCCGGTGGGCGGCGGTGATCAGCGGGCCCATCTCGGAGGTGGGGTCCGTGCCGGGGCCGATCGTGATCTTCTCGGCGCGCTCGCGGATCTTCGCGACGAGTTCGTCCGCGACGGAACTCACGGCGACGACGGCCGAGATGGCCATGCAGCGCTCACCGGCGGAACCGTAGGCGGCCGAGACCGCCGCGTCGGCCGCGGCGTCCAGGTCGGCGTCCGGGAGCACCAGCATGTGGTTCTTCGCTCCGCCGAGTGCCTGCACGCGCTTCCCGTTGGCGGAGGCGGTGGCGTGGATGTACCGGGCGATGGGGGTGGAGCCGACGAAGGAGACGGCGGCGACGTCGGGGTGGGCGAGGAGCCCGTCCACGGCGACCTTGTCACCGTGCAGGACGTTCAGCACGCCGTCGGGCAGGCCCGCTTCGGCGGCCAGCTCGGCCAGCAGGTTGGCGGCCGACGGGTCCTTCTCGCTGGGCTTCAGGACGAAGGTGTTACCGCAGGCGATGGCCAGCGGGAACATCCACATCGGCACCATGGCGGGGAAGTTGAACGGCGTGATGCCCGCGACGACGCCGAGCGGCTGCCGGATCGAGGACACGTCGACCCGGCTGGAGACCTCGGTCGACAGCTCGCCCTTGAGCTGGGTGGTGATGCCGCAGGCCAGCTCGACGATCTCCAGGCCGCGGGCGACCTCACCGAGCGCGTCGGAGTGCACCTTGCCGTGCTCCGCGGTGATCAGCGCGGCGATCTCGTCCCGGTGGGCGTCGAGCAGGGCGCGGTAGCGGAAGAGGACCGCGGTGCGGGCGGAGAGCGAGGAGGTGCCCCACGTCTCGTACGCCGTCCTCGCGGCGGAGACCGCGGCGTCGACCTCCTCGGTGGAGGCGAGCGCCACCCGGGTCGTGACTGCGCCGGTCGCCGGGTCGGTGACCGGCCCGTGGTTGCCCGACGTGCCCTCGACGGTCCTGCCACCGATCCAGTGGTTGACGGTCTTCATGACGGGTGTCTCCTTCAGAGGTGGCGGCGTCGGGCTGCGGTCTGCCGGTCGTACTCTTCCCGGGCCTCGACCGCCGACGGGCGGGTCGCGGTTTCGGCTACGGGAACATCCCACCACGCCTGTGCCGGAGGGGGCCCCGACACTGTGTCTGCCGTTTCGGTCTCGACGTAGACACAAGTAGGACGGTCCGCTTCGCGTGCCTCGGCGAGGGCCCGGCGCAGCTCACCCACCGTCCCGGCGCGCAGCACCCGCATGCCGAGCGAGGCCGCGTTGGCGGCGAGGTCGACGGGCAGCGGGGGCCCGGTGAACGAGCCCTCGGCGGTGCGGTGCCGGTATGCGGTGCCGAAGCGTTCGGCGCCGACGGACTCGGAGAGGCCGCCGATGGACGCGTAGCCGTGGTTCTGCAGGACGATGAGCTTGACGGGCAGGCCCTCCTGCACGGCGGTGACGATCTCGGTGGGATTCATCAGATACGTGCCGTCGCCGACGAGGGCCCAGACGGGCCGGTCCGGTGCCGCGAGCTGGACCCCGAGGGCGGCGGGGATCTCGTATCCCATGCAGGAGTAGCCGTATTCGACGTGGTACTGGCGCGGGGAGCGGGCCCGCCACAGTTTGTGGAGGTCACCGGGGAGGGAGCCCGCCGCGTTGATCAGGACGTCGTCCTCCGTGACCAGCTCGTCCAGCAGTCCGAGTACCTGGGTCTGGGTGGGGCGGGCGTCCGGATCGGCGGTGGCGTAGGCGGCCTCGACGCGCTGCTCCCAGCGGTCCTTGGCGTCGGTGTACGCGCTCTCGTAGCCGGGTTCGACGCGGTGTCCGAGTGCGCCGAGTGCCTCGCCGAGTGCTCCGATCGCGGTGCGGGCGTCCGCGACGAGGGGGAGGGCGGAGAGCTTGTGGGCGTCGAATCCGGTGATGTTGAGGTTGAGGAAGCGGACGGCCGGGTCGGCGAAGAGGGTGCTGGAGGCGGTCGTGAAGTCGGTGTAGCGGGTGCCGATCCCGATGACCAGGTCGGCCTCGCGGGCCAGCGCGTCGGCCGTGGCGGTGCCGGTGTGGCCGATGCCGCCCACGTCGGCGGGGTGGTCGTGGCGCAGGGACCCCTTGCCGGCCTGGGTGGAGGCGACGGGGATGCGGGTGGCGGCGGCGAACGCGGCGAGAGCCTCCTCGGCGGCGCTGTGGTGGACTCCTCCGCCCGCGACGATCAGGGGCCGGCGTGCGCCGCGCACCGCGCGGACGGCCTGATCGAGTTCGTGACGGTCGGGGGCCGGCCTGCGTACGTTCCAGACGCGCGTCGCGAAGAACTCCGTCGGCCAGTCGTACGCCTCGGCCTGCACGTCCTGCGGCAGCGCGAGCGTGACGGCTCCGGTGTCCGCCGGGTCGGCGAGGGTGCGCATGGCCTGGAGGGCGGCCGGGATCAGCGCCTCGGGGCGGGTGATCCGGTCGAAGTAGCGGGACACGGGGCGCAGGCAGTCGTTGACCGACACGTCGCCCGCGTGCGGGACTTCGAGCTGCTGGAGCACCGGGTCGGCGGGCCGGGTCGCGAAGGTGTCTCCGGGCAGCAGCAGCACGGGCAGGTGGTTGACGGTCGCCAGCGCGGCTCCGGTGACGAGGTTGGTGGCACCGGGGCCGATGGAGGTGGTGACCGCGTGGGCGGAGAGCCGGTTCGACTGGCGGGCGTACCCGACGGCGGCGTGCACCATGGCCTGTTCGCTGCGGCCCTGGAGGTACGGCATCGCGGGGCCCGGTTCGACGAGTGCCTGTCCGATGCCCGCGACGTTGCCGTGGCCGAAGATGCCCCAGGTCGCGTTGATCAGACGGTGACGGCGGCCGTCGCGCTCGGTGTACTGGCGGGCGAGGAACGCGATGAGGGCCTGGGCCGTGGTGAGCCTGCGGGTGGGTGCGGCCTTGCCGGTGCTGCGGCGTGGTGTGGTCACCGGGCGGCCTCCGGACCGTGGAAGGGGAGTCGTGGGTCCGCGGGCTGCCCGGGCCATGTGTCGCGGATCCAGCGGTGGTCGGGGTGGTCACGGATGAGCCACTCGCGCTGTTCGCCCGGTCCGGCCATGACGTTCAGGTAGTACAGGGTGCGGCCGGGCGGTGCGATGGACGGGCCGTGCCAGCCGTCGGGGATGAGGACGGCGTCCCCCGTGGCGACTTCGGCCAGGACGTCCGTTCCGCCGTCGCGGGAGGGCGACACCCGGTGGTAGCCGAGGCCGTCGCCCTCGACCTCGAAGTAGTAGATCTCCTCGAGCACGGACTCGGTGCCGGGGTGGTGCTCGTCGTGCTTGTGCGGCGGGTACGAGGACCAGTTGCCGCCGGGGGTGAGGACCTCGACGGCGATGAGCCGGTCGCAGTCGAAGGTGTCGGCGGCGGCGAAGTTGTTCACCTGGCGCGAGCAGGTGCCGGCGCCGCGGATCTCGACCGGTACCTCCGGCGCGGGGCCGTAGCGAGCGGGGAGTCGTCGCTCGCACTTCGCTCCTGCCAGGGCGAAGCGGCCTCCTGCGCCGGAGGCGATCTGGGCGGTGGTGTCGCGTGGGAGATAGGCGAAATCGGTCACCGCGCTGAACACGTCTTTCCTGCCCAGCAGTTCGAAGATCTCACCTGCTGCACGCACCGTACAGCCACCGGACAACGGCAGGATGATCCATTCACTTTCCCCGGTTACGAGGGTATGAACACCTCCTGGCCCGAGCTCCAGGACGCGCAGACCCGACCGCTCCCATCCGGCCCGCTCCGGGTCGATGTCGAGGGCGTAGGGGCCGTGCGTGGCCTCACCGGCCTTGAGGTGGTACCTCTGCTGCTCGTCGCTCGTCTTCATGGCTCGATCCCTACCCGTCGTCCCGCCCGTTCACAGGAGCCCTACGGCCGTGTCGACCGCGCCCGCCACGTCGCCGTCGGCGGGGTAGAGCAGCGAGCGCCCGACCACCAGCCCCCGGACGGTCGGGAGCCGCAGCGCGCCGCGCCATTTCTCGTACACCGCGTCCGGGTCTCCCGTGACCTCGCCGCCGAGCAGGACGGCGGGGAGGGTCGAGGCCCGCATCACGCGGTCCATGTCGCCGGGGTCGTCGGTGACGGGGACCTTGAGCCAGGTGTACGCGGACGTCCCGCCCAGGCCCGAGGCAATGGCGATGGAGGTGGTGACAGCGGCGGCACCCAGGTCGGTGCGGATCCCCTCCGGGGTGCGCCGGCAGAGGAACGGCTCGACGAAGACGGGCAGTCGGTGGGCGGCCATGGCGTTCACGGTACGGGCGGCGGTGTGCAGGGTGTCCAGGGAGCCGGGGTCGCCGTGATCGATCCGCAGCAGCAGCTTGCCCGCGTCGAAGCCCTGCTGGGAGAGGTCGATCGCACGGTGGCCGGTAAAGCGGTCGTCCAGCTCGAAGGCGGCTCCAGCGAGTCCGCCGCGGTTCATGGAGCCGATGACGACCTTGTCCTCCAGCGCGCCGAGGAGCAGCAGGTCCTCCAGGACGTCGGCGCCCGCGAGCACCCCGTCGACGCCCGGGCGCGAGAGGGCTGTGCAGAGTCGTTCGAGCAGGACGAAACGGTCGGCCATGGCCAGGTCGTCGTCGCCGACGGCGAGGGCGCCGCGGGCCGGGTGGTCCGCGGCGATGATCATCAGACGTCCGGTGGGGCCGACGAGGGGCCGCCTGCGGCGGGCGGCGGCCGCCTCGGCGACGGCCTCGGGACGGTGGGCGCGGAGCCGGACGAGGTCGGCGACGCCGGCCGCGGCGGGCGGGGTCACGGGGTGGGGCCCGTGGCGGCGCCGGCCACGCCGTCGTCGAGGGCCTGTTCGACCTCGTGGGGGTACGGCATCGCGGACGAACACGCGAGGCGGGAGGCGACGATGGCCCCGGCCGCGTTGGCGTAGCGCATGACGCGTTCGGTGTCCCAGCCGGCGAGGAGACCGTGACAGAGTGCGCCGCCGAAGGCGTCCCCGGCGCCCAGCCCGTTGACGACGTCGACGGGGAGGGGCGGGATCTCGGCGCTGGTTCCGTCGCGGTGGACGGCGAGGACACCAGCCGGCCCCTGTTTGACGACGGCCAGCTCGGGTCCGGCGGCGAGCAGGGCACGGGCGGCGGCGCGGGGTTCACGCTCTCCCGTCGCCACCTCGCACTCGTCGAGGTTGCCGACGGCGACCGTGGCGTGGGCGAGCGCCTCGCGGTAGTGGGCGCGGGCGGCTTCGCCGTCGCCTCCGCCCCAGAACACGGGGCGCCAGTCGAGGTCGAAGACGGTGACGCGCGGGAGGCCGGACCGGTCCGGTGTCTGTGCGGCGCTGCGGGCCCGGAGTGCGGTGAGGGTCGCGGTGCGGCTGGGTTCGGCGCACAGGCCGGTGCCGGTCATCCAGAAGACGCGGGCCGCCCGCACCGCGTCCAGGTCCAGCTCCCCGCCGTGGATCTCCAGGTCGGGCGCCTTGGGCTGCCGGTAGAAGTAGAGCGGGAAGTGGTCGGGAGGGAAGATCTCGCAGAAGGTGACCGGCGTCGGGTACTCCGCCACGGCGCTCACCCACCGGTCGTCCACCCCGAACTCCCCCAGTGCCTCATGGAGGTAGTCACCGAAGGCGTCCTGGCCGGTCCGCGTGATCACGGCCGTGCGCCGCCCCAGCCGGGCGGCCGCCACCGCCACGTTGGACGGTGAGCCGCCGAGGAACTTCCCGAAGGTCTCCACCCGGGCCAGCGGTACGCCGGTCTGCAGCGGGTAGATGTCCACCCCGATCCGCCCCATGGTGATCACGTCGTACGGCTCAGGCATACGCATCCCTTCGACCCGGCGCTCAGGCCCGGCCCGTGGTCCCGCAAGTCGTCCCGGCCCGTCGCCCCGGGGGTCGGCCGCGGCCCGGGCCGTTCCCAGGTCTAACCCCCGTCCGGAACCCTGTCAACACTTTGTCCGGACATTCGGACGAACTCTTGACACTCCCTCCCGGGCGCTGGAGGGTGGGCGATATGACCTCCTCCGTGCCCTCTCCGGCCCGCATCCGCATCGGCTCGGCACCCGATTCGTGGGGGGTGTGGTTCCCCGACGACCCGCAGCAGGTGCCCTGGGAGCGATTCCTCGACGAGGTCTCCGAGGCGGGCTACGAGTGGATCGAACTCGGCCCGTACGGCTACCTGCCGACCGATCCCGCCCGTCTCGCGGACGAGACCGCCCGCCGGAACCTCGCCGTCTCCGCGGGAACGGTCTTCACCGGATTGCACCACGGCCCGGCGGTCTGGGAGCGGACCTGGGAGCATGTCGCCGGCATCGCGGCACTCACCCGCGCGATGGGCGCCGGACACCTGGTGGTCATCCCCTCCTTCTGGCGGGACGACAAGACGGGTGAGGTGCTGGAGGACCGCACGCTCACCGCCGCGCAGTGGCGTGAGCTCACCACCCAGACGGAACGGCTGGCCCGCGAGGTCCGGGACCACTACGGGCTGCGCATCGTGGTGCACCCGCACGCCGACACGCACATCGACAGCGAGGAGAACGTCAACCGTTTCCTCGACGCCACCGACCCCGACCTCGTCTCCCTCTGTCTCGACACCGGCCACTACGCCTACTGCGGCGGGGACAGCGTGAAGCTCATCAGGACGTACGGCGAGCGGATCGGCTATCTGCATCTCAAGCAGGTCGACCCCGCGGTGCTCGCCGACGTCGTCGCGAACGAGGTGCCGTTCGGTCCGGCCGTGGCGCGCGGAGTGATGTGCGAGCCGCCGGGCGGGGTACCCGCGCTGGAACCCGTACTGGACGCGGCGCGCGCCCTGGGCACCGACCTGTTCGCCATCGTCGAGCAGGACATGTACCCCTGCCCGCCCGACAAGCCGCTGCCCATCGCACGACGCACCCGCGAGTTCCTCCGCATCTGCGGGCCCGCGCGGCCCTCCGCCTGAGCCCCCGCCCCTCTTCCGCCACAGCAGTCACTTGCCGGACCGACGGCTCTGGTCGCACCAGGACATCGCCGCGCACACCGAGGTCGAGCCGGACACGGTCCGCTCGTACCGCGAGCACGGACCACTGCGACAGGGGCCGCTGAGCACGGACAGCCCTGGCGGCACGAACCGCTCCGGCCGTCCGGGCGCTCACGCCTTACCGGAAGGTTCGATGATCGTGACGCCCGCTCCGGGCGCGGTGCCCATCGCGGCGAGGGCCGCCGGTGCGGCGTCCAGCGCGATGGTGGAGGTCACCAGCAGATCCGGCCGCAGGGTGCCGGCCAGGACCATGTCCATCATCGGCGGGTAGTCGTGGGCGGCCATCCCGTGGCTGCCGAGGATCTCCAGCTCGAGCGCGATCACCCGCGCCATGGGAACGACGGGGTCACCGGCCGCCGACGGCAGCAGTCCGACCTGGACATGGCGGCCCTGCCTGCGCAGGCTCCGCACCGAGGCGGCGCAGGTGACCGGGGAACCCAGCGCGTCGAGCGACAGATCAGCACCCCCGCCGGTCAGTTCGCGTACGGCCTCGTCCGCCCCGGCAGGGTGCGCGGAGGCATCCACGCAGGCGGACGCGCCGAATGCCCGCGCCAGCTCCAGGGCCCGCTGCGACACGTCGACCGCGACGACCCTGGCTCCGCACGCCACCGCGATCATCACGGCCGACAGCCCGACCCCGCCGCAGCCGTGCACGGCGACCCACTCCCCGGGTGCCACCCGCCCCTGCCCGACCACCGCCCGGAACGCCGTGGCGAACCGGCATCCGAGTCCGGCCGCCGTGGCGGACGACAGCCCGTCCGGCACGGCGACGAGGTTGACGTCGGCCTGCTCCAGCGCCACGTACTCGGCGAAGGAGCCCCAGTGGGTGAAGCCCGGCTGGGCCTGCCGCTCACAGACCTGCTGGGCGCCGGCGGCGCAGGCGGAGCACCGGCCGCACGCACAGACGAAGGGCACGGTGACCCGGTCACCGGCGTGCCAGTTGTGCACTCCGGGGCCCGCTTCCTCGACCACGCCGGCCAGTTCGTGCCCGGGTACGTGCGGGAGGACGATGTCCGGGTCGTGGCCCATCCAGCCGTGCCAGTCGCTTCGGCACAGCCCCGTGGCCTCGACCCGGACCACGACTCCCCCGGCCGAGGGAGTGGGATCCGGCAGGTCCCGGACCCGGGCCTCCTGCCCGAACCCCTCGAACACCACTGCCCGCATCGGCTTCGCCTCCCATGGTCCGGCCCACGCCGTCCGGCCCCTCGGTCCGGCGAATCTACGCCCCGGCGGTGATCCTGTCCCGCCTCCCGCCCCCAGTCCCGCGGATCGAACACGACGCGCGCCCCGCGGAGTTGGAACGGCGGTGCACCGCACCCCCGGCCCGTCGATACGCGACACGCCCGATGGAGTGACGGCAGAGGACGCATAAATACCCCCTAGGGGTATAGTGGATCGAGGCGGGCAGGCACACCGGGTTCCACGGTGCCCTCTCGTGCCCCATCCGTCACGTCTGCATCTGTCTGCGAAGAGGAGAACGTCATGAGCGCCGAGACCGACACGCCCCGGACCTCCGGCTCCTGCTGCTCGTCCACCGGTTCCCGCGACGACGGTGCGGCCGACGTCCGGGCCGCGGGCGTCACCGCGGTGTACGAGGTGAAGGGCATGACCTGCGGCCACTGCGAAGGGGCGGTCTCCGAGGAGATCTCCGGCATCGAGGGAGTCACCTCCGTGAAGGCGGAGGCCGCCACCGGCCGGGTGACCGTCGACTCCGCGGCCCCGCTGACCGACGACGCCGTACGCGCCGCCGTCGACGAGGCCGGCTACGAGCTCGTGGGCCGCGCCTGAGAGCCGGCAGCGGCCCGGCGTTTCCCGTCGGGCCGGTCCCGTCCCCGAGGGAAGCGGATACTGGAGGGAAAACGGCCCGACTGCCCGACCCAGGAGTCCGCACACATGGCCAGCACCACGGCAGCCGAGGCCCCGGCGCCGGAGACCTCCGACACCGAGCTCACCATCGGCGGAATGACCTGCGCCTCGTGCGCGGCCCGCGTCGAGAAGAAGCTCAACCGGATGGACGGCGTCACCGCCACCGTCAACTACGCGACCGAGAAGGCCCGTGTCTCCTACGGTGCCGGAACCACGCTCGACGACCTGGTCGCGACCGTGGAGAAGACCGGATACACGGCTCGTCCCGCCATCCGCCCCGCACCCGCGCCGCACACCCGGGGGCACGGGGACACAACCCGGTCCCGCACCGGGCCCGCCGACCGGGACGGCGGAACCGAGGACTCCCGCGACGCCGCCGGGCACAGGCCCGAGAACCCCGGCCACACCACCGGGCACACGGACGTCGGCCCCCACGACACGTCCGGGCATACGGCCGATGACGGCCTCTCCGCGCTCCGGCAGCGCCTGCGGGTCTCGGCGGCCCTGGCCGCACCGGTCGTCCTCCTGGCGATGATCCCCGCCCTGCAGTTCGACAACTGGCAGTGGCTCTCCCTCACTCTGGCCTCCCCCGTCGTCGTCTGGGGCGGCCTGCCCTTCCACCGCGCCGCCTGGGCGAACCTGAGGCACGGCGCCGCGACGATGGACACCCTGGTGTCCATCGGCACGCTCGCGGCCTTCGGCTGGTCGCTGTGGGCCCTGTTCCTCGGCGACGCGGGCATGCCGGAGATGCGGCACGGCTTCGACGTCACCGCCGCCGGGTCCACCCCCGCCTCGACCATCTACCTGGAGGTCGCGGCCGGAGTCATCGCCTTCATCCTGCTCGGCCGCTACCTGGAGGCCCGGTCGAAGCGGAAGGCCGGCTCCGCCCTGCGTGCCCTGCTCCACCTCGGTGCGAAGGACGTCACGGTCCTCCGCACCGAAGCGGGAAGAGCGGCGGAAGCGGGAGGCGGACGGGAGTCCGCACTCCTGGAGGTGCGCGTGCCCGTCGGCCGGCTCCTCGTCGGCGACCGCTTCGTCGTGCGGCCCGGCGAGAAGATCGCCACCGACGGCACGGTCGTCGAGGGATCGTCGGCGGTCGACGTCTCCATGCTCACCGGGGAGTCCCTCCCGGTGGACGCCGCACCGGGCGACTCCGTCACCGGCGCCACCCTCAACACGTCCGGACGGCTGGTCGTCGAGGCCACCCGTGTCGGGGCAGACACCCAGCTGGCCAGGATGTCGCGGCTCGTCGAGGACGCACAGAGCGGCAAGGCCGCCGCGCAACGCCTCGCGGACCGGATCTCAGCGGTCTTCGTGCCCGTGGTGCTGCTGATCGCCCTGGTGACCCTGGTCGTGCGGCTGCTCGCCACCGACGACATCACCGCTTCGTTCACCGCCGCCGTGGCCGTGCTGATCATCGCCTGCCCCTGCGCCCTGGGCCTCGCCACACCCACGGCCCTCATGGCCGGCACGGGACGCGGCGCGCAGCTCGGCATCCTCATCAAGGGCCCCGAGGTGCTGGAGACCGCCCGGCGGATCGACACGGTCGTCCTCGACAAGACCGGCACGGTCACCACCGGCCGCATGACCCTCGGACGCGTCCACACCGCGCCCGGCACGGCCGAGGCGGACCTGCTCCGTCTCGCCGGGGCCGTCGAACACGCCTCCGGGCACCCCGTGGCCCGCGCGGTCGCCGCCGGGGCGGCCGCCCGTACCGGCGCGGCACTGCCCGCACCGGCGGACTTCACCGACGTCCCCGGCCTCGGGGTGCGCGGGACCGTCGAGGGGCACCGCGTGCTGGCCGGACGGCCACAGCTCCTCGCCGATGCGCGGATCACGCTCCAGCCCTCCCTGGACGCCGCCCTGGCCCAGGCTGCGGCGGAGGGGCGTACGACCGTCGTCGTGGCCTGGGACGGGGAGGCCAGGGGTGTGCTGGAGGTCTCGGACACGGTGAAGGAGACCAGCGCGGAGGCCGTCGCGGAGCTCCGCGCCCTGGGTCTCGAGCCGATTCTGCTGACCGGTGACAACCGGGCCGCGGCGCAGGCCGTGGCCCGCGAGGTCGGGATCGACGCGGTCCACGCGGAGGTCCTGCCGCAGGACAAGGCCGAGGTCGTACGGCGCCTTCAGGCCGAGGGCCGGGCCGTCGCGATGGTCGGCGACGGCGTCAACGACGCGGCCGCGCTCGCCGTGGCCGATCTGGGTCTGGCGATGGGGACCGGAGCCGATGCGGCGATCGAGGCGGGCGACCTCACGCTGGTTCGTGGAGATCTCAAGGTTGCCCCTGCCGCCATCCGCCTGTCGAGGCGTACTCTGTGCACCATCAGAAGCAACCTCTTCTGGGCCTTCGGCTACAACGTGGCCGCCCTGCCTCTCGCTGCGTTCGGGCTGCTCAGCCCCATGATCGCGGGTGCGGCAATGGCGTTCTCGTCGGTGTTCGTCGTCACGAACAGCCTGAGGTTGCGCTCCTTCACATAATTTCTACAAAGAGACTTAGATCACACCGATTCGAGGGTAACCATCTGATGGGTTGGTGAGTCTAAGAGTGCGATGCCAAGGATGTCTTGGGGGACGTCCGATGGAGTGTCTTGGGGGACGCTCCTGGCACACGCAGGCCGGGGCACGTGCACCGGGGAGCTTGAGCGGCCCTCCCGTACGTACCCCGGCAGTCGCACAGCAGGACCGAACCGAATACGCACCACCTGCATGACAACGGGAGTTCAGGCTCCCTTCAGACGCCCGGCCGGATCCCGTGGGGGGAATCCGCTCCGGGATATGGGAAACGCCCTGTCCGTCGACCCGTGGGGGGATCGACGGCGGGGCGTTTCTCGCTTCCGCCGCACGACACACACGGCGCACGACACACACGGCGCACCACGCGCACCACACACGACGTGCGCCGCACGGCACGCAGCGCACGGCCTCCCGGAGACGATGCCTCACGGAAGCAAGGTGTCCGGAACGCCGAATCGCCCCGGACACCGCGCTCTGACTGTATGAGCGCGGTACGCGGGGCGAAGGATGCCCGGCCCGGCGGCCGGGGTGGAGCAGAGGTGCCGGAGCTTCAGCGGCCCTCGGCCGGGACGAAGTCGCGCAGGACCTCGCCGGTGTAGATCTGGCGCGGGCGGCCGATGCGGGATCCCGGCTCCTTGATCATCTCGTGCCACTGCGCGATCCAGCCGGGAAGCCGGCCGAGCGCGAACAGCACGGTGAACATCTCGGTCGGGAAGCCCATGGCGCGGTAGATCAGACCCGTGTAGAAGTCCACGTTGGGGTAGAGGTTGCGCGAGACGAAGTACTCGTCGGAGAGCGCGTGCTCCTCCAGCTTGAGCGCGATGTCGAGCAGCTCGTCGGACTTGCCGAGCGAGGACAGCACGTCGTGCGCGGCAGCCTTGATGATCTTGGCGCGGGGGTCGAAGGACTTGTACACCCGGTGGCCGAAGCCCATCAGGCGGACGCCGTCCTCCTTGTTCTTCACCTTCTGGATGAAGGAGTCGACGTCGCCGCCGTTGGCCTGGATGCCCTCGAGCATCTCCAGGACCGACTGGTTGGCGCCACCGTGCAGCGGGCCCCACAGGGCGGAGATGCCTGCGGAGATCGAGGCGAACATGTTCGCCTGCGAGGAGCCGACCAGACGCACGGTGGAGGTCGAACAGTTCTGCTCGTGGTCCGCGTGCAGGATGAGCAGCTTCTCGAGCGCGGAGACGACGACCGGGTCCGGCACGTACTCCTGGGCCGGGACGGAGAAGGTCATGCGCAGGAAGTTCTCGACGTAGCCGAGGTCGTTGCGCGGGTAGACGAACGGGTGACCGATCGACTTCTTGTACGCGTACGCCGCGATCGTCGGAAGCTTGGCCAGCAGCCGGATCGTCGAGAGGTGGCGCTGCTCCTCGTCGAACGGGTTGTGGCTGTCCTGGTAGAAGGTGGACAGCGCGCTGACGACCGAGGACAGCATGGCCATCGGGTGGGCGTCGCGCGGGAAGCCGTCGAAGAAGCGCTTGACGTCCTCGTGCAGCAGCGTGTGCTGGGTGATCTCGTTCTTGAAGGCCGACAGCTCGTCGACCTTCGGAAGGTCGCCGTTGATCAGCGTGTAGGCGACCTCGAGGAACGTCGAGCTCTCCGCGAGCTGCTCGATCGGGTAACCGCGGTACCGCAGGATGCCCTGCTCGCCGTCGAGGTAGGTGATGGCGGATTTATACGCGGCTGTGTTGCCGTATCCGCTGTCCAGCGTGACCAGGCCCGTATTGGCCCGGAGCTTCCCGATATCGAAGCCCCTGTCGCCGACGGTGCTGTCGATCACCGGGTAGGTGTACTCGTCATCGCCGTACCGCAGTACTACAGCGTTGTTGGTGTGCTCGCTCACGTCATCCCTCACCGACGTAGTGCCTCTTCTTCGAGGTGCCCTGACTGTCTCCACCCTCCCCCATTTGGCGCAGGAGAGTGCACTCGGGGTCGTCCATTGGACCTACCGACGGCACTGAGTGCCGCCAACTTTCTCATCCTGCCCCCTGGACTGCGGTTCCGGAAGGCCTCAGTGATGTTTCCCACCGTTTTGATCGATCATTTTTCCGGGAAGTCTTCCGCTGTGCCGCCGCGAAGCCGGAAATCCAGTCCCGTACAGCGCCTGCCAGCGGAAACGGTGCGGACGGCCTGACCGATGGCCTTGCGTGAACCGACCAGCACGACGAGCTTCTTGGCCCTGGTCACCGCGGTGTACAGCAGGTTCCGCTGGAGCATCATCCAGGCGCTGGTGGTGACGGGGATGACGACGGCCGGATACTCGCTGCCCTGCGAGCGGTGGATGGTCATCGCGTAGGCATGGGCCAGTTCGTCCAGTTCGTCGAATTCGTACGAGATCTCCTCGTCCTCGTCCGTGAGGACGGTCAGCGTCTGTTCGTCCGCGTCGAGAGCGGTGACGACACCGACCGTGCCGTTGAAGACCCCGTTCTCCCCCTTGTCATAGTTGTTCCTGATCTGCGTCACCTTGTCGCCTACCCGGAAGACCCGGCCTCCGAACCGCTTCTCGGGCAGACCGGGGCGCCCGGGGGTGATGGCCTGCTGGAGCAGCCCGTTGAGATGACCCGCACCGGCCGGGCCCCTGTGCATCGGGGCGAGGACCTGCACGTCACGGCGGGGGTTGAGACCGAACTTGGCGGGGATGCGGCGGGCCGCCACGTCGACGGCGAGCACTCCGGCGTCCTCCGTCTCGTCCTCCACGAACAGGAAGAAGTCGTCCAGCCCCTGGGTCAGCGGCGGAACCCCGGAGTTGATGCGGTGGGCGTTCGTGACGACGCCGGACTTCTGGGCCTGCCGGAAGATCGTGGTCAGCCGGACCGCGGGAACCGGGCCCCCCTCGGCGAGCAGGTCACGCAGCACCTCCCCCGCGCCGACCGAGGGCAGCTGGTCCACATCCCCGACCAGCAGCAGATGTGCACCCGGTGCCACCGCCTTGACCAGCTTGTTGGCGAGGAGCAGATCGAGCATCGAGGCCTCGTCGACGACGACCAGATCGGCGTCCAGCGGCCGGTCACGGTCGTACGCGGCGTCCCCGCCGGGCTTGAGTTCCAGCAGCCGGTGCACGGTCGACGCCTCGGCCCCGGTCAGCTCCGAGAGCCGCTTCGCGGCCCGCCCGGTGGGGGCCGCCAGCACCACCTTGGCGTTCCGGGCACGGGCCAGCTCGACCACGGACCGGACGGTGAACGACTTCCCGCAGCCGGGACCGCCGGTGAGGACGGCGACCTTCTTGCTGAGCGCGAGCCGGACGGCCGCCTCCTGCTCGGGGGCCAGCGTGGCGCCCGTACGCCGCGCGAGCCAGGCCAGCGCCTTGTCCCAGTCGACGTCCTGGAAGGCCGGCATCCGGTCCTCCGGCGTGCGCAGCAGCCGCTGCACCTGGGCGGCGAGGGAGATCTCGGCGCGGTGGAAGGGGACGAGGTAGACGGCGGTGACCGGCTGCCCGTCCTCGGGGCCCGGCACCTTCTCCCGTACGACGCCTTCGGGGTCCGCCGCGAGCTCGGCCAGGCAGTCGATGACGAGCCCGGTGTCGACCTGGAGCAGCTTCACCCCGTCGGCGATCAGCCGCTCCTCGGGGAGGAAGCAGTGGCCCTGGTCGGTGGACTGCGACAGGGCGTACTGCAGCCCGGCCTTGACCCGCTCCGGACTGTCGTGCGGAATGCCGACGGCCTGGGCGATGCGGTCGGCGGTCAGGAAACCGATGCCCCAGACGTCGGCGGCCAGCCGGTACGGCTGGTTCTTCACGACGGAGATCGAGGCGTCCTCGTACTTCTTGTAGATGCGGACGGCGATGGAGGTGGAGACGCCGACGGTCTGCAGGAAGACCATCACCTCCTTGATCGCTTTCTGCTCCTCCCAGGCCGCGGCGATCATCTTCGTCCGCTTCGGACCGAGCCCGGGCACCTCGACGAGCCGCTTGGGCTGCTGCTCGATGATGTCCAGGGTGTCGACACCGAAGTGGGTGGTGATGCGGTCGGCCATGACGGGCCCGATGCCCTTGATCAGGCCCGATCCGAGGTAGCGGCGGATGCCCTGGATGGTGGCGGGGAGGATCGTCGTGTAGTTCTCGACGGTGAACTGTTTCCCGAACTGCGGGTGGGAGCCCCAACGCCCCTCCATCCGAAGGGACTCGCCGGGCTGCGCGCCGAGCAGCGAGCCGACGACGGTGAGGAGATCGTTCATCCCGCGCCCGGTGTCGACACGGGCGACGGTGTAGCCGTTCTCCTCGTTGGCGTACGTGATCCGCTCCAGGACGCCAGTCACTTCACAAATGCCTTGGCCGCCGCCCTGCTGCGAGTCGTTTCTCCTGTCGGGCACGGCCCCACCTGCTCATCCGGTATCCGCTGTCACCGGGAGGCTATCGCCAGGCTCCGACACCACGGGCGGCCCCTGGGCAACGCAACGGCCGCCGTGAAAGGCTGACCGGCATGTTCGGACGGACTGAGAACCCAGAGCTGTGGACGTTCCTGGAGTCACTGCACCACGGCGAGATCCTCTCCGGAACAGTCGCGGCGATCGAACGGTTCGGGGTGTTCGTCGCTCTGGACGACGGCCCGGACCACCCGGCTTTCCCCGGCGTCGGGTTCATCACCTACCCCGAACTGTCCTGGCGCCGCTTCGAAGCAGCCTCGGACGTCGTCAGGGTCGGCCAACGCGTCTCATGCGAATTCCTCCAGTTCGACACATGGAATGCGGAGGCCAGGCTGTCCTTGCGAGCAGCGCAGCCGGACCCGTTCCAGGCGTTTGCCGACCGCACCGAGATGGGCCAGGTACTGCATGGGCAGATCACCGGACTGGTCCCGTTCGGCGCCTTCGTCCGCGTGGCCGACGGGGTTGAGGGTCTGATCCACCTGAAGGACCTCGCTCAGCGCCCTGTGGCCTCTCTGGAGGATTCCGTCCAGGTCGGCGAGGAGGTCACCGTCGCAGTCGTGGAAATCGACCGGGCGCGACGCAGGTTGGCCCTCGGCCGACTCCAGCCCACACCTCGCACATGACCCAGGTCATTTTGGTTTGGACATGTGGCATCCGCTCGAGGACCCCTTCGAGCACGGCCGTGTTGGACATGTCCCGACGGTACCGGGCGGGTCCGACAGCGTTGAGGCGCACCCGATAGCACGTACTGGCACCATGAGTGGTACCAGTGAGCCACGCAGGAAGAGGTCCGTCGTGTCGATAACGGCCAGCGAAGCCCGGAAACACCTCTTTCCTCTGATCGAAAAGGTCAACGAGGACCACGCTCCCGTGCACATCACGTCACGCAAGGGAAACGCTGTCCTCATGTCCGAGGAGGACTTCGCCTCCTGGCAGGAGACCATCTACCTGATGCGCTCGCCCGCCAACGTCCGCCGGCTCCTGGCATCGATCGCAGAGGTCGAGGCGGGCGAGACCGAGTACCACGAGCTCGCGGCCCTTCCGCACGACGCGGATGCCGCGCACGACAAGGACGACGAGTGAAGCTTGCCTTCAGCTCGCGCGGCTGGGCCGACTACACCTTCCGGTCCGACAACGACCGACGGATGACTCGACGCATCAACAAGCTGATCGCCGACACCATGCGGAACCCGTTCGACGGGATCGGCAAGCCGGAACCTCTGCGAGGCGACCTCAGCGGCTACTGGTCACGGCGCATCGATGACGAGCACCGCTTGGTCTACAAGGCGACGGAAGCAGAACTCATCGTCGTTCAAGCGCGCTACCACTACGGCTGATCTCTCAGGCGTCGAGCACGTGGGCCACGGCCAGGGCGATGCGGTCGATCCAGTTGATGGCGTCCGTGACGTCGTGCTCGGTGATGGGGCGCCGCTGCTTCAGGTCCCCGTCCAGCAGATCGGCGTCATGGGCAATCTTGTTGCGCCGGTCCGTGATGGTCACGTACTGGGCCTTCAGCGTCTTCTCCGTGTAGGCGGTGCGGTTGCCCTGCCACGTGCTGATCTGGGTGGCCGCGCCCTGCCAGACGTTCTTGTCGGTGACCAGCTTCAGAGCTTCGGAGATCTTGCGCGGGTTCTGCAGTGAGGCGCTGCCCCACCTCTCCTTGACGTGCTCGACAACCGCCTCCGCCAAGGTGACGTCCCCTCGCTGCACGGCCTCGACCTGACGCAGGGGGATTTCGTAGTTCTGGAGTTGCAGAGGCATGTCGGTGCCGTCCTTGGCCGCCAGTTCGGCGACCCGGCGGAAGAGCTCCTCGTGGAACCAGTGGTCGATAGCGGCCACTGACTGCACCCAGGCAGCCCGGTAGAAGTCGCCCACATCGATGGCCGCAGGCCTGAAGGGCGCCAGATTCCGCCCGGCGTCCACCATCTTGCGGGCATAGGCGATGTTGGTGGTGAACGCCTCGAACTGACTGGTGTCCGGCCTCGGAATGGCCATGGATGGAGCCCCCGTACTGTCACCTGTGCACTGCGCTGCGTGAACAGGCTTCGCGACGGTCCGGGAGCACGTCAAGCGGCTTGCGGAATCACTGGTTACCGATGTCCGGATCTCGACTTCCGGGCCCTTCGCTGTCCGGATCGAGGCTGTTCACGTCCCACCGCGCACCTCGGTACTCAGCGACCTGGAGAACCTCCCGCAGTGACTCGCTGAGCCGACTGGCGAGGAAGTGCAGCTCCACTCCGGTGACCTTCGTGTCCGCCAGCAGGTCGGTGGCGTGGTCGAGCAGATCAACGGCCATGCCCAGCCGGATACCTTCGATGCTCGCGGCCATCCGCGACACGGGTCCGGTGCCATCACCCAGGACGTAGCCGGGCTTCCCCTCCAGCCCCGTCCCGGGCAACAACCTGAACGTGAGGCTTTCGTACCGGTTCCCGTTCACGCGGCGACCTCTGCCCCGCGAGCGGACAGGGGCAGCCCGATGTCCACCCCGTGGACGGCATGCCACACGGTGCGCTGCCCGCGTCGAGCCTCGGCCACCTGCCGCTCGTGCGCGACGAGGTAGGGCCGCACCAGCGGGCTGTCCTCCCCGCGCAGCGGACGCTGCCCGGTACGGCGGGTGGTGGGGCCGACCACTGGCATGGCGGGCTCCGGACGGGCGGGGGCGGGTGCCTTGCAGGGGCGCCGCAACAGCGACTCTACGAAGCGGCGGACGAGTTCTCTCATGACGGCGTGCTCTCCCTCTGACTGCTTACCCACGAACGAATGCGTTCCGTAGCGAACTCATCACAGCGTGGGGCTGCGCCTGGCTACGCTCCAGGGGTTCGGGCTTGACAGCCCGCTTGTCAGGAAAGGGGCTGAAGCAGGTGGCGGAGGAGCGGAAACCCCGCACGCAGAGGGAGAAGTACGGCGAGGAGCTCAGGCTGCGACGGGTGGCGGCCGGCCTCACGCAGGAGGCCCTGGGCCGCCAGGTGGTGTGCTCACCCACGCTGATCAGCCATTACGAGGCGGGGCGGCGGCTACCGAAGCCGGATGACGCGCAGCGGATCGACATGGCACTGGAATCTGACGGCTTCTTTGTCAGGTGGCTGGAGGATATGGATTCCAAGTACGCCGACTACTTCGCGGCAGTGGTGGAGCTGGAGCGTGAGGCTACGGAAATCCGCCAGTATTCCTCCTCACTCATCCCTGGTCTGCTTCAGACGGCCTCATACGCCCGCGCCGTGTTCCAGGCCTATCGCCCCAACTACCGAGCAGAGGACCTTGACGATCTCGTTGTCAGCCGCATGGAACGTTGCCGACTGCTCACGGAGTCGTCGACTCCCATCGCCTGGACGCTGCTCGATGAGGCCGCGCTGCGGCGCAGCATCGGTGGCCCGAAGGTGATGGCAGAACAACTACACAAGGTGGCGGACATGGCGGGGTCTGGTCGCCTGCGGCTGCACGTGCTGCCTTTCGCCTCAGGAGCTCACGCGCTCCTGGAAAGCATGGTCTACCTGCTGAACTTTGCGGACGCCGCTCCAGTCGCGTACGTCGAGGGCCTCCATACAGGGCACTTGATGGACGATCCGGCGCTGGTGGAGGCGTGTCACAGCTCCTACACTCTCGCCTTGGGCGACGCGGCCCCCCTGCAGAAATCAGTGGCCCTCGTCAGGGCTGTTGCGGAGGAGCACGAGCATGCACAGCATTGACCCCACTGTCACTGACGACGGGACGCTCACGGGATGGCGCAAGTCCAGTTACAGCGGTGGCGCCAATGGTGAGTGCATCGAGGTCGCACATGGCTGTACCGATGTCCCCGTGCGCGACAGCAAGGCCCCACGCGGCCCGGTGGTCGTCTTCTCCACCTCCCGCTGGACCACTTTCGTAGCCGCCGTCGTGGGCGGCCACTTCGACGTCTGAGCCCTTCCGAAGCCCGGGTCCCGAAGCTTGGGACTCGAAGCCCGGAACAGGGCGGCTCACTCTTTCGTGGGTACGAGGACGGGTCCGGGCCCGACGCTTGAGCTTCGGGATTCGGGGGCCGGGACACGAGCCCCGAGATTCGAGCGGTGCTTGTTTCCGGGAGGGAAAAGAAGGGGTTGGGAAAACCTCCCCGACCTCCCGAACCTCTTACGGCCAGCAAGTATGACTAATCGTGACCAACTTGCAGCGCGGCGTCACGACTGCTTACGTTGCGCTGAACGAATCGACCCCGACGCGGTGTTGTCGCACCGGCCGGGGCCTCACCCCAAGATCGAAGGAAGCGATCTCGTGGCTACCGAGAACCTTAGTCCCGCCCTGCCCGAGCCCGCAGCTTCGCGCCCGTACGCCAAGGCCCACCCCGGCTACGGCAAGCGCACCGCACCCGATCAACGACCGCCCCGCACCGATGACTTCGCCCTGCTGTCGGAGCGGGAGCGGTACGTCGCCGGGTACGTGGACCGGCTGCCCGAGGGTGGCGCCATGGACGTCAAGTCGCTGGCCAAGTCACTCCCCCTTTACGGACAGATGGCAGTCGGCAGCGCGTTGCGCGCCCTGGGCGTGGCCGGTCACCTGCGGCGCGTCCGGTGCCAGGTCGTCGGCGAAGGCGGTCAGAGTCGCTGGGTCACCCGTACTTTCTGGTCCCGTACCGCGCACGACAGCGAGTGGTGGGACGCCTTCACCCGAACCGGCACCGTCGGCCATCAAGCCGCTTCGGTGGCCCGGCCGGATGAATCCGAACAGGTGGAGCCTCCGCAGCCCTCCCCCGCATCGCCCCCACATCCCGTACCCGCGCAGCGGACAGCCCCTGCGGAGAGCCCGGCCGGTCACTCGCCTGCTTATCTCGCCCTCGCCCAACTCGGCCGCATCGAACCCCGGCTGGCCCTGTCCGCGGCCGACTGCGCAGTGCTCGAAGGACTGGCCGCCGCATGGCTGGACCGAGGCGTGAACACGGGCTACCTCATCAAGGCCCTCACCGCCGGTCTTCCCGCCCAGGTCGACTCACCCGTCGGCTTCGTGCGCCGTCGGCTCGCCGACAAGATCCCGCCGCGCCTCCCTGCTGCGGCATCGACAGCCGCCCACGAGGCACGTGTTCAGCGCGTCATGATGGAGTGCACCGAGTGCGGTGTGCCCGGACCGCCGGAAGCCCTTCCCGACGGACTCTGCCGCCCTTGCCGGGCATCCTCCCCGGACACCGCACCGGCCTCGTCCGCCGAAATGCCAGCCGTACGGGACGTACACGCGCTCGTCGGCAGCCTCCGCAACCTGATGAAGGCCCCCTGACCGAGGGCACCGGCCACCACGCCGGCCCCGCTGTGCTCAGACCCGCGAGAGGAACGCCTCGCGCAGAGCCGGGTCACGCAGCAGGTCGAGGGTCTCTTCCTCGCCGTCGAAGAGCAGGGCGGCGGCCGGATGGTCCGACTGGTGGAACATCCCGACCAGCACGTCGGCGAGAGGCCGGTTCCACGCGACCCGCACGACTTCGGCCGCCTTGTCGTGCTGTCCCCGGTCCGTGGCGATGCGCCACAGCTCGACGGACTGCTTGGCTGTCCCGTAGGCCGTCCTGCGCCCTTCGACGAGAACCGCCCGCTCGTTGAGGCCGAACACCGCGATACACGCCTCGCCTTGGTCCGTGAGCCCCTTGTACATGCACAGCGGAAGAACCAACCGAAGGTGGCTCAACGGGTCCTGGAGCGTGGGGTCCAGGAGCAGCGGACTGCCGTCATTGTCGGAGCGCGGGAAATGGTTCCGCTTCTGGTTGCTGTTGCAGTAGGAGCAGGCCAAGAGGTGGTTGAGCCAGTCGAAGGTGCGGAGGGGAGCGAGGCTCTTCGGCTCGAAGTGGTCGATGTCCGTGCCCTGGCCGTCGCCGCAGTACATGCAGCGCTCATGCCCGGGAGCCATACCGGCGAGGGTGGCGAGGAGCTCGTCGCGTACCCGGCGCCGTACGGTCGTGTTGCCCCAGAGGTCCGCGGCCCTGGTCTTCCGGTCCGGTGCAGCTGCCTGGGCAATCTGCTCCGTGTACGTCGTGAGATGTGCAGCCGTCTCCGGGGGCAGCTCGTCGCGTCTCAGCCGGATCATTCCGTCTCGCCGCCCTCGCCGTCCCGGATCTCGCCGGCGATCCGCTGGAGCTGGGCCGACACCTCGTGGACCCGCGCGGTGGGCGAGCTGGTGAGCAGCTCCTTCAACTCCTTGTACCGCGCGACCGTCTCAGGTGAGGTGTCGCCTTCGTACACCTTGGCTTCCAGTCGCACGAACTCTGCGCGGGCGTGTTCCGCACGTTCGGAGTACGGGGTGTCGAGGCCGAACAGGTCGGAGAGGACCGCGTCGTCGCCGCTGCCGTAGACCACTCGCTCGTAGAGATCCTCGGGGACGACCTCGGGTGCGGTGTCCTCCCCCACGCCTGGCAGGCGGATCAGGCCTCCAGGGTCGGCGGCCTGGCAGATGTACGGGCTGTGGGTCGTCACGATGAACTGGATACGGGGGAAGTGCGAGGTCAGCCAGGGGCCGATGCGCCGCTGCCAGGAGACGTGGAGGTGGGCGTCGATCTCATCGATGATCACGACGCCGGAGACGCGGCGGGCGTCGACGGGGGGAGCCCCGAAGGTGTCATGAATCTGCTTGAGGATGTCGACGACGAGAGCGGCGACCGCTCGGAACCCGTCGCTCATCTCCCTCAGCGGGAAGCGGTGACTGCCTCGCTCGACCCACAGTCCGTCGGAGTCCACGTCGACGATCCGGTACTCGTCGGGCAACAGGCCGTCCTGCAGAACGTCCAGGGCAGATCTCTTCAGCTCGGCCGCACCCTCGCGCCCCTCCAGCGCACGCAGGTGCTGCTCGATCAGCCAGGCGACTCCCTCCGCAAGCGACGCATCCTCATGAAAGAGGCTCGCCTGCCTGGCTACCGGGCCGGAGGCCAACATCAGACGCTGCACTTCACCGGACCCCCCGGCCAGGCGCCGGAACGGGCCGTAGCCGGCGCAGAACCAGCCCTCCGGGTTGTCCGCCCACGGTCCGTTCCGCACGGCCAACGGGTTCCGCGCGTCGGGGTACTGAATCTCCACGAGAGCCGGTTGTCCACGTCGGCGACCTGCCGGCCTTGTCTCGGGCGGCCTCTCGTCCGGACTCACCCACCGGAGTCCCGCCCGGAACACATCGCTGGTGGGCTGCCGGATGCCGAAGCCGTCGTAATCCGGGTCCCGGGCCACGTCGACTTCGATGCGGCCCTCAACCGCATCCCGGGACACCCAGTCGTCGAATCCCGGAACGAGGCCGCGCGCCGCGATCGGTCCACCGAGTACAAGGGCCAAGGACCGGAGGAGGGTCGTCTTCCCTGCCCCGTTACGGCCCGCGAGAACCGTCCAGCCGGCATGCGAGCCGTCCGGGCGGGTCAACGTCAGATCGACGGTGCGAGGACCGTGGAACGACTTGATGTTCTCGATGAGCACACGGGAGACGTACATGGGTGACGGTTCCGTCCGGTGTCGGAGAGCGGCGGAGGACTATTCCGGTTCTGCGTCGGCCGGGACCTCTCCGCCCAATGCTTCGGCGATCGCAGCGAACTCGCTGAGCGCCGCCTGAAGGTCCTGGACGATCTCGGCGGCGATCACCTCGGGCGGAAGAAGGCTGTCGGCGTCTTCGAGCGCCGGGTCCTTCATCCAGGTGAGGTCGAGGTTCACCTTGTCGCGGGCTACCAGCTCGTCGTAGGTGTACGCCTTGAACCGGCCGCCTTCCTCGGCGGAGGTGTCCACCCGGTCGGCAGGCTTCTCGCCGTATGCCTGAACGAACTCTTCCAGGTCCGTGCGGGTGAGCGGGCGCTGCTTGAGGGTGAAGTGCTTAGCAGTGCGGAGGTCGTAGACCCAGACCTTGGTGGTGTGCGGCTTGCCGTCCGCGCGCGGGGTCTTCTTGTCGAAGAAGAGGACGTTGGCCTTCACGCCGCCCGCGTAGAAGATGCCGGTGGGCAGACGCAGGATCGTGTGCAGGTCGAACTCGTCCAGCAGACGCCGACGGATCTTCTCGCCCGCGCCGCCCTCGAAGAGGACGTTGTCGGGGAGGACCACCGCGGCCCGGCCGTCGATCGCCGTCAGCGACATGATGTGCTGGAGGAAGTTGAGCTGCTTGTTGGTGGTGGTGGCGCGGAAGTCGTCACGGTCGTAGGAGATGTCCTCCCTCTCCGCCTTGCCTTCCGAGCCGATGATGGTGATCGCCGACTTCTTACCGAAGGGCGGGTTGGCGAGCACGAGCGAGGCGTGCTTGGAGCCCGGCTTCGTGGCGAGCGCGTCGCCGACGTCGATCAGACTCTTGCCCTCACTGCTGCCGATGCCGTGGAGCAGCAGATTCATCGCCGCGAGGCGGGCGGTGCCGGGGACCAGTTTGTTGCCCCAGATCTTGCCCTCGCCGAGTGCGAGGCGCTCCTCCCGGGTGAGGTCCTGCATGTGGTGCTTGCGGATGTAGGTGTGCGCGGCGATGAGGAAACCGCCGGTTCCGCAGGCGGGGTCGGTGATGGTGTCCTCGGGCCGGGGACGCATCACCTCGACGATCGCGTCGATCAGGGGGCGCGGCGTGAAGTACTGGCCGGCGCCCGTCTTGGTGTCCTCGGCACCCTTGGCGAGAAGCCCTTCGTAGGCGTCGCCCTTGAGGTCCGCGTCGCCGACGGTCCAGTCCTGCTTGCCGATGAGATCGACGACGAGCTTTTCGAGCAGGGCGGGCTCGGTGATCCGGTTCTGAGCCTTGGTGAAGATGGTGCCGAGGGTGGTGCCGGGGCGGGTACCGAGCTCGTCGAGCACGTTGCGGTAGTGGAGTTCGAGCGCCTTGCCCTTCTTGGTGGCGAGGGACTTCCAGTCGTACGCCTTGGGCACGATCTCGGCGGAGTCCGCGTCCGAGAAGGGGTCGTCGTTGATCTCGTCGACCATCTTGAGGAAGAGGAGGTACGAGAGCTGCTCGACGTACTCGATGGTGGAGAGGCCGTTGTCACGGAGGACGTTGCAGTAGTTCCAGAGCTTGGCGACGAGGGTGTTCGTCTGGGCTGCGGCCTGCGGGGCGAGCACGATGTTGTCTTCGACGGAGGCGGCGCCGCCCGTGCCCTGGTCGGGGGTGGAGGCAGTCGTGGTCGCGGTCACAGGTCGAACTCCTGCTGTACGGAGTGGGTGGGTGCGGGGGTGGGGCTCGGCGCGGGTGCCGATACCTCGGGGGACTTTGCCTTCTGGGGCTCTGCGGGCATGCGGCGGGTGCGCTTCGGTTTGGGCTGGGCGGCGCGCTCGGCCTCGACGCGGGCGAGCAGGGCGGCTGCGGGCTCGTCGGCAGGGTCTTGAGGAACAAGGGCCCCGGTGAAGGCACGGTTCAAGATGGCCCGGCGCAGGTTGTCGGCCCGAGCAAGGGTGCGTGCCGCTTCTCGGTCCATCGCGTCGATAGCGGCGAGCGACTCATCGCAGCGCATCACCAGCTGCTTCTGCACATCCAGCGAGGGGATAGGGAACTCGACGTCCTTGAGTCGCTTAGAAGAGAGGTGGGCAATGTTCGTCGTAATCCGCACCTCTCTCATGAAGCGCCTGGCATGCAAGTGCCGACGAAACACCATAAGCGCCCATTCCGGCATCACGTCGGGGTTTGCCTTGAACCGCAGAAGGCTGTTCGTGAAGGCAACGTTCGGCGGCGTCCCGTGATAGAGAGCCGGGCGGCCCACCAGATGCGGACTCTGCCCCTCGTTGAGAAGTACGTCACCAGGGTGCAGGCGATACTTCTCAAAGATTCCGGAGAAGTCCATCTCCATGACATCCGAGGTGTCGACCCGGTCCTCAAAAACGTTGGCAACCCGCAGGTATGACCGCATTTCTGGCCCATGGTGCCAGTCGGGGTGCCTGGCACGTCCAAGCTGAACAGTTCCCGCCTGTCCGACCGTGCTGACGGCCCATGAATCGGGGACCTTTTCCGGCACAAGGTCAAGGAGGACTGATTTCCTCAGATTCGTCAGACGCTTGCGGGATCGGCGCACAGTCGCCACGGCCGCATCCAGGCGGGAGAGATGGCCTTCGAGGGCCTCTACGATGCGGTCCTGCTCCGCGACAGGCGGGAGCGGAATCTCCAGACCATTAATTGCGGCCTGGTCGATCTTCGGCATAGATCCAGCCAAGCCCTTGGCTCTGGACTTGAAGTAGCTTCGGGCCCGCGGACTCCTCAGAAACAGAGCTACATACTGCGAGTTAACCCGCGAATCCAACCTGACACGGATCAACAAGTCAGGAAAGATGGCCCAGCCGTCCGACCCTCGATAGATGGCCGATGTTCCGACGAGTTCAGGTGTGTTGGAACGCTGGATCAAGATATCGCCAGCTTCAAGCCAAAGATCAGAAACGCGACTCGGATCCGCCACTGTGATTTTCGTGTTCCTGTCACTGAAATCATCCTGCGTCACAGCCGAAAGACTGAGCGTACGAACCCCGCCAGCTTCCTTCGTGGAACGCGCCGAGTGACCGTTACGCAACGGTTCCCGAAGCAGGTCACCGAGCCGGGCCCACACCCACCCCGCCGGAAGTTCCATCTCGCTCAAGCCAGTTCCCGATTCAGTTCAGTCAACAGATCCAGCGCCGGCTCTTTCCCACCGAACGCCATCATGAAGCCCCGCCCCTTGCCGCGCTCCGTGAACGGCTCTCGGGCAAGCTCCGCGGGCTCTATACCGACATCGCTGGCGACGACGTCCCGGATCTTCTCCAGCCACCACCGCTGGTCCTCCGTGAACTCGACGCCCGCCTGCTGCTGCCGCAGCAGCCAGCCCTCGAAGCGCTCCTGGACAACCGTACGGTACGGACGGAGCTCACTGTCCGCACCCAGTTCGTAACGGATCAGGCTTATCAGGTCCGGGATGCCGGCCTCGCGACCCGGGCGGGCCACCGCCTGGTCCAGGTCCTCGTGGAAGCCCCAGAGAACGTTCGGCGTCCAGGAGCGCCTGGAGGCCCGGATCGTCGCCGCCAGTTCCTTGAGCGCGGCGCGGGCCTCGGCCGGGGAGACCGGGTTTCCGCTGCCCAGGGCGATCTGGATCGCCGCGTTGCGGTCGCGCTGCTTCTTCAGCAGGTCGCCCCACTCGTCCAGATTCTCCCGTGCACGCTTCTCGCGCGGGATCTCCTCGACCTCCGTCACCGTGACGGAGGTCGTCTCGTCGTACGTCAGGTCCTTGTCACGGCGGATCTCCAGGATCTGGCGCCGCAACTCCGGGTTGCCGGTGAGGACGGCCACGGCGTCCTCGACCAACTTGCGGGCGGCCCCCTGACCGCCCTGCCGCCGTGCCTCGTCCTGGGCGTCGACGTCCACCGCGTCCACGATGCCTCGGGCGATCACGGCGAGCGTCGTACCGCCCGCCGTGTGCGTCAGAAGGTCGCGCTCCTCGGGCTTGAGCTGCTGGTTCAGTCGAGACAGTCGCCGTTGAAGGATCTCGGCCTCCTCCGCGCTGATCGACCGGGACCCCGCCTTGTCGAGCAGCTTGGCCAACGAGACCTGCTTGCCGGTGGCCGGGATCATGGGCCGGGCATCCACCAGCGGAGAGGTGGTGACCCCGGCCGCGTCGATGAGGACGAACCTGTCCTTCGTCACGTCGTCGTCCGCGTCCGGAGTGACCTCGCGCAGCTCGGTGGCATCGATGGTGCGGGCGCCGCGCCCCTTCATCTGCTCGAAGAGCACGGCACTGCGCACCGACCGCAGGAAGATCACGCACTCCAGGGCCCGCACGTCCGTGCCCGTGGCGATCATGTCGACCGTGACGGCGACCCGCAGTTGCGGTGAGTTCCGGAGGTCGTTGATCAGCTCGTCGGGGTTGTCGCCGTTCTGGCGGCTCTTGTACGTGATCTTCTTCGCGAAGCTGTCGCCGCGCCCGAAGACCTCCTTGACCTGCTTGAGCACGTCCTCGGCATGATCCTCACCGACCGCGAAGATGAGGGTCTTCGGGAGGTCCTTCCGCCCGGGGAACCAGCGCTGCCAGTTGTTCTTGTACGTGGTCAGCACCGCACGGATCTCATCGACGGTGATCACCGAGCGACCGATCTGGCCGGTGGTGTAGGTGAGGTCGTCGTCGAGCTCCACGTACCGCTGGGCCCGGGTCTTGCGGTCCTTGATACGGACCGTGGTCCCCGCCTCGATCTTCGCGCCGCCCTGTTCGCGCAGGTCGGTGTTGACGCGGACGACGTCGAAGTCGACGTTGACCCCGTCGGCGACGGCCTGCTCGTACGTGTACTCGGAGACGGTGTTCTGGTCGAAGAATCCCCGCGTCTGTGCGGTGGGGGTCGCGGTGAGGCCGACGAGGTGGGCGTCGAAGTAGTCGAGGACGCCCCGCCACAGGCCGTAGATCGACCGGTGGCACTCGTCCACGACGATCAGGTCGAAGGACTCCGGAGGCACGTCCGGCTGGTACTCGACCTCGACGGGAAGGTCGGTGGCGTAGTTCATCTCGGGGTCGTCCGACACACTCCCAGCGAGGGCCGTGCTCGCCCCCGCCGTACTGTCGGCGGGGGTCGTGTCGGCCGACTGCCGCTGTGCGTCCGCAGCGTCGTCGCGGGCGTCGTCGTCCGTGAGCTGCTCGCCCTTCAGCAGGGCGTACATCTTCTGGATCGTGCAGATGACGACGGACGAGGTGTCCTGGAGGCCGGCCGCACCGAGCCGGTCGACGTTGTAGAGCTCGGCGAACTTCCGGCCGTCGTCGGGAGTGGTGTAGTTGCGGAACTCCGACAGGGCTTGGCGGCCGAGGTTGTTGCGGTCGACGAGGAAGAGGACGCGGCGGGCACCCGCGTGGCGCAGCAGGCGGTAGGTCTCCGTGACTGCGGTGAAGGTCTTGCCCGCCCCCGTCGCCATGTGGATCAGGGCCCGGGGGCGGTCCTGGGCGAGGGACTGCTCCAGGCCGCTGATCGCGTCGATCTGCGCGAGACGCAGACCGTACGGCTCCAGCTTCGGCATGCGGCGCAGACCGGCCCGGAAGGTGGGGGCGCGGCGGTCCTCGGCTCGCTCCATCCACGCGGCGACGGTCTCGGGGCGGTGGAAGGAGAACACTTCGCGGGAGCGCGCCTCGGGGTCGAGGCGGTTGACGAAGTATGTCTCGGTCCCCGTGGTGGCGTAACGGAAGGCGAAGGGCTCCGACTCCCGCCACACAGCGAGGGCGTGCTCCTTCAGGACGCCCTTGGCGTAGCGCTCGTTCTGGGCAAGGGCTCCGGAGAGGTGGTCGCCTTCCCGCTTGGCCTCGATGACACCGACGATCTTCCCGTCGACGTACAGCACGTAGTCGGCGCGTCCGGTCGCGAGAGTGAACTCCCTCACGGCGACGCCCCGCCCGCTGAGCGGGTTCAGGTCGGCACGGTCCTGGACGAGCCAGCCGGCCTCGCCGAGCATCACGTCGATCTTCTGCCGGGCCTGGACCTCGTTGAGCGGGGCCGGGCGCTGGGCGCGGTGCACGATGGCTTCGCGGGCTGCGGCGTTCACCCGGCGCGGCTGCTTGCGGTCGGACTCGTACTGAGCGTGCTGCGTCGTCCGGAGGCTGACGATCTCCGCTTCCATGTCGACGAGGCGGGCGGCCAGCGCCGCCTTGGCCTGCTGGGCGCTGACCATCAGGGCTTCGGCCTCGGCACGGGCCCTGCGCTCGGCTTCGAGACGGTCGGTGGACTCGCTCAGCTTGACCCGCGACTGGGCCAGTGCGTCGCGGTGCCCGCCGAGCGCCTGCCGCAGCTCGGCCACCTCGGCCGGGTCCGTGAGGACGGGCATGGCCGGCGGCACGAAGGCGGTGACCGTGCGCTTTCCGGTGAGGGCGCGGTGGTAGAAGACTCCGAGCTCGTAGCAGAGGCGTACGGCCTCCAGGGCGCGGGTGGTGTCGAAGAGGTGGGCGTGGGCGGCCTCGTTGCGCTCGCGTCTCAGCTGGTCGAAGGCGTCGCGTACGGCCGGGGACAGCGCGCGGATGTCCGAGAGGGCGCGCAGCCGGTCGATCTGCCGCGTACCCGCGACGCGGATACCGGTGCGGGTGACGAGGTCCTCGGCCAGGACCTCGCCGAACTGGCCGGCCTGGACCTGGGCGGCGTTGGGATTGCTGAAGACGTTGAGCTCGGCCTGGGCGCCGTACAAGGCCAGGAGTGGCTGGTGTTGGTAGAGCACTCCGAAGTTCGGAGATACTTTGGCCAGGTCCCGAAGCCGGTCGTCCACGCTGTGCCCACCCCACTGGTACAAGCTGCCAAGATGATCGAGTCTACGAGGCGGGGAACGGCCTGGCCCTTGGTTTTGCCAGGTCCGCAACAGCCTGACGTAAGTGATCCGCTGCCCTCCGGTCTGCCGGACCTGGCGCAGGAACTCACAGGGCTGTGCGCCCAGCAGCGAGCCGAGGGCAGGGCGTGGGACTGTCAGTGCCGGCGTCTACCTTCGGCACATGACACAGGTGGACATCGCCGCGTTCGATCACGAGTGGGCTCGCTTCGAGTCATGGCTTTCGGCGCATTCGCCCGCCGATCGAGCGGCCTTGAGAGGGCCGGCGGACCCCGAGGGGATCGCCCGGCTGGAGTCGCGGCTGGGTTTCGCCCTGCACCCGGAGCTGAGGAGGCTTCTGGAGCTTCACGACGGCGCGGCACTGCCTGTTGCCGAGCCGGGTTCGTTCCCCCTGCCCGCCGGAACGTTTCTGCCGTTGGGGCACCGCCTGAGCGGTGTGGACGACATGGTGATGATGCACGAGATCCTCGTGGGCGTCGGCGAAAGCAACATCGAAGCCGATCTGTGGGAGGACGAGGAACTGGCTGTGAATCTGCACCTGTGCGTGCCGATCGCCCTGCCCAACGACGGGGGCGTCGCCTTCGTCGATCACCGCCCGGGGCCTTCGTGCGGGCATGTGTACGAGATGGGCATCGGGTCGGGAGACCTCGACGGCACGCTCTGGGCAACCGGTCCGGCAGAGCTTTTCCGGGTCCTGGCCGACTCCCTGGAGACGGGTTCCCCCTTCCTGTACTACCGGCCGTCGACCTACGCACACGAGTCGGGCCACCACTGCGTCGAGTGGGAGATCGAAGCCTGACCACCGGCACCCCGGCACCCCGTTGACCGGGAGGCCGCTTCTCCCCTCAGGTCCCTTCGCCTGCGGAGTGGTCGAGAAACACCGCCCCACCGCCGCGATGGGTTCACACCTGCCTGACGCGGACTTCTTCTGTGGGAGGTGGGCGATGCGTCCGGGTGTTCGGCACGCGCATCGACAGCAGTGTGAGCGACGGCGCGCTCCGCGTCCTCCGGGGCCGGACACCGCGGAGCCCCCTGGTGACGGCGGCAAATTCCAGGGGGCTCCGTCTCGCGGGCCGAGGCCCGGTGGGTCACACCGTGAGCTTCACGGCCTCGAACCACCGCTTGTTGTCTGTGGTGCCGACGAACATGTACTCGGGCCGGCTGTTCTTGCAGTACTGCGGCCCCCAGCCGCCGTCGCCCATCCTGGCCGTGTGGCAGACGCTGCCCTTGCCGACGTTCATGGCGAAGCCCGTCAGGAACGGGGCGCCGTTCTTCGAGCTGCCTATGTAGTTGTTCTTGCCGTCCGCGACGGTGGCCGTCCAGCTCGGGGCCCACTTGGCGCTGCCACTGGTCGAACCCGGGTCGTGCAGAAGGGCGTTGGCGGAGGACCCGCCGACGTTCCACACCGCGATGTTGAGGGCTGTGATCCGCTTGCCCTGGCCCGCCGTGCCGGCCATCGTCCCGTCACACACCGGTGTCTGCCAGCCGCTCCCCGACACGAAGGCCCGGTAGCAGATGTGCCGCCCCCCGGGGTCGCTCGCGGCGAGGCCGCTCAACGCGCCGGCAGCCGTGTTCGTCGGCGCCTGCGCCGCCGCCCTGACCGCGGCCGTGGCCTTGGGCTTGGGCTTGGGCTTGGGCTTGGGCTTGCTCTCAGGCTTGATCGAGGGCGATGCCTTCACCGGCTCGGGGGCCGGCTGCTCGGGCGGCTTCTCCTTCGGCTTCTCCTTGCTCGGAGTCGCGGAGGGGCTAGGCGACTTGCTGGTGTAGGCCTCCGGCTGCTCGGAGCGTTCGGCGCCCAGGACCGTGCCTGCCGCGTTCTGCGTGAGGTCCTTCTCGGGCTTGCGGTCGTCCTGGCCCATCACGAGGAACGGTACGGAGACCAGGAGCGCGCCGACGACCGCCGCCGCGGCCAGCATCGGTTTCCTCGGTCGGCTGCCGAGCAGCTCGCCGGCCGTCCGCGTACCCGCGCCGCCACTGCCCGCCGCCGCCACCGCCACCGCCACCGCAGCGCCAGGGGACCCACCGACGGTGCCGGTTGCCGTGGGCGCCGCGGCCGGGCCGGAGGCGGGCGATGCCGAAGCCACGGTGGCCCCACCGGAGTTGGCCGACTCCGGTCCGGGCACCTCCTCCGTCGACGGCTCCGGGACGCCGGTGCCCCGCGCGGCATCAGCGCCGGGGGCAGGAGCTGCGGCCTCGGCTGTCCGTGCCCGGCTCTCCGCACCCTCCTGAGTATCGTTCCCGGCGTCCTCGCTCGCCGGCCTCCCGCTCGTCGGGCCGTGTCCACCGGCGTCCGGCTCGGCACCTGCGAACGACGCGTCGCCGCGCCGGCCGCCCGGTCCCAGGACGCCACCGGGGTCTTCGGCCGCATCCTGCGCCGGCACCGTCCGGCGGACCGGCGCCGACGAAAGCCCGGACGCGTCAAAGGCACCGGAGGACGTGCCCGAACTCGGCGGTACGGGGCTGGAAGGATCATGCTCACGCGCCATGCGACTTCCTTACTCATATGGGGGGTCCGGCGTCGTTTCACTCTCCGCAGCCACGCGCGACCGGGCCCCACCCTCCTCGACCACCGGGTGAGCGAAGTCCCCGTACACACCAGGTGTCTTGACGGAACGTGAGGGATGACATGCCTGAACGGTCCGGACCTGGGACGACGGTACAGGAACTGCGTCGGCCATGACCGGCCGACGGAGCCCGCCACCGACGGCACGCCCCTTCGAGTTCAGTCGACGACCGCCGTGACCTCGATCTCGACCAGGTGCTCCGGGACGTCCAGAGCGGCGACGCCGAGCAGTGTGGCCGGCGGTGCCGGAGTCGTCCCCAACCGGGCGGACGCCCGGGAGATGCCCTCCAGGAGCAGGGGCATCTTGTCGGGGGTCCAGTCGACGACGTGGACGTTCAGTTTCGCCACGTCGTCGAAGGAGGCGCCGACACCGGCCAGCGCGGTGGCGACGTTTACGTAGCACTGCTCGACCTGGGCAGCCAGGTCGCCTTCGCCGACCGTGACGCCGTCGGCGTCCCAGGCGACCTGCCCGGCGACGAAGACCAGCTTCGAACCGGTCGCGACCGACACCTGCCGGTAGACGTCGGTCTCCGGAAGTCCCGTCGGGTTCGTCAGGGTGATGGCCATGCTGTCCGCCTCCTTGCCGCGCCGCCCGGACGGGGCGGCACGTGCTCTCTTGTGGTTACCCAGGAACCGTAGGAGAGTGAGCGCTGACGTGGAAGAACGCACTTTTCAGTGACAGGGGAACCAGAAGGTGACCAAGCAGTTCAGCGGTTCACCCGAGGAGCAGGCCGACCTGAGGCGCGCGGATTCGCTGGCGCGGGAGATCTTCTCGGACGTCGCCAACAAGTGGGCGCTCCTGATCATCGAGGCCCTCGGCGACCGCACCCTGCGCTTCAGTGAGCTGCGGAGCGCTGTCGAGGGGATCAGCCACAAGATGCTCACCCAGAACCTGCGCATGCTGGAGCGCAACGGCCTCGTCGGGCGGACGGTGTATCCGACGGTCCCGCCGAAGGTCGAGTACACGCTCACCGAGCCGGGTCAGGGGCTGCGGAAGACCGTCGACGTGATGTGCGAGTGGACCCACCGGAACATCGGCCACATCGAGGCGGCCCGGAGCGGCTTCGACGGCGGCTGACGTCACGGACGCGGGCGCCGGCGGATTCCGGGGACGGCCCCAGGACCATGTCGCCCGCCGCTCAGGAGAACGTCAGACCCAGGTGCTGGTGGAGCGCCTCCCTCTGCCCGGGTGTGGCGAGAACCATGATGCTGTCGTAGCCGGCGCCCGGCTCCCGTGTGAAGCCGGCAAGGCGCCATGAGCGCGGGCCGTCGCCGGGGGCGGTCTCGGCGATGGCCCGGCAGGCCGCCCCGTGGTCGTAGTAGTCCTCGGCGAAGTGCTCGGCCGGGATGGACACGGTCCTGCCGTCCCTCTCGAACTCGACGGCGTCGAGGCGGCCGCCCTCGAACCCGCCCTCCCCCTCGACGATCCGGACGTCGGTGATGGCGACTTCGCCGCCGGCGGCCTCGGCGGCATCCGCCAGCAAGCCCCTGTAGCCCTCGTGGATGGAGTCGATGTCGTCGGCGTGGACCGAGACCGCCACCCCGAAGCTCTCCAGGGCATGGGCCGCCGCGTACTGGTCCAGCTCGGCGTCCGCGTAGGCGGCGGCCCCTTCGAGAACGCCGTGCATCTTCTCCTCGGACACCATTGCGGTCTCGTGGAGGAGCGCGCCTACGCGCCTGTAGGTGATCGAGCGATCTCTTGACATCCGGAGATCCTCCCAGACCGACGACCGGGCTGCCCCGGAGCGTCGTGCACGCGGGCCCTCGACGGGAGTGGTGCGGGACACCGGCGGCGAGATCCGCCTCGGACGGTGCGGAGCCGCACGGCCCGGCAAGCGGAATGGGGCCCGGCCGTAAGGCCGGACCCCCCTCGCTTTCCCCCTCCGTCGGGCTTCCCGAATCCCCCCGGACCCCTCCCCGGAAGTCCCGACGCAAAGTACGACCCGGGAAGGTGCGCAAAGGTTGCACGCCTTGACGATCTCTTTACCTTTGTGTCGTGGACCGGCTCTCAGCAGGCATGTTCCAGGTAGCGGGCGGCCACTTCACCGATCACTTCGGCACCGTCACGCGCCCAGAGCTCCTCGTTGAAGATCTCGACCTCGATCGGTCCGTCGAATCCGGTCGCCTCGACCTGACGGCGCATCGCACGGAAGTCCACGCAGCCGTCGCCGAGTTGGCCCCGACCCACCAGAACACCCGCCGGGAGCGGGGTGATCCAGTCGGCCAGCTGGAAGGAGTGGATGCGCCCGCCCGCGCCCGCCCGGGCGATCTGCGCGGGCACCTGGTCGTCCCACCAGAGGTGGTACGCGTCGACGACCACCCCGACCTGCTCGGCCGGGAAGCGCTCCGCGAGGTCCAGGGCCTGGGAGAGGGTGGAGACGACGCAGCGGTCCGAGGCGAACATCGGGTGCAGCGGCTCGATCGCGAGGCGGACGCCCCGCTCCTGTGCGTACGGAGCGAGCTCGGCCAGTGCGTCGGCGATGCGCTCCCTGGCGGCGTACAGGTCCTTCTCGCCCTCGGGGAGCCCGCCGGAGACCAGGACCAGGGTGTCGGTGTTCACACCCGCGGCCTCGTCGACCGCCGCACGGTTGTCGTCCAGGGCACGGGCGCGTCCGGCGGCGTCGGCCGCGGTGAGGAAGCCACCGCGGCAGAGGCTGGTGACGGCCAGGCCCGCGTCCTTCATCAGCTGCCCGGCGCGCTCGACGCCGTACTCCTGTACCGGGGCGCGCCACAGGCCGACCTGACCGATGCCCGCCTTGGTACAGCCCTCGACGAGCTCCGGCAGGGAGAGCTGCCGGACCGTCTCCTGGTTGATGGACAGACGGGACAGTTCGGCGCTCATCGGCTTCCTCCGTGGACGGTCAGCAGCGCCCGCATGCGCGCCTCGGCCAGCTCGGGGTCCGGGAACAGGCCCAGCCGGTCGGCCAGTTCGTAGGCCTTGGCCAGATGCGGCAGCGACCGGGCGGACTGCAGGCCGCCGACCATCGTGAAGTGGTCCTGGTGGCCCGCCAGCCAGGCGAGGAACACCACGCCCGTCTTGTAGAAGCGGGTCGGGGCCTTGAACAGATGGCGGGACAGCTCGACGGTGGGGTCCAGGAGGGCTCGGAAGCCCGCGACATCACCGGTGTCCAGGACCCGGACCGCGTGCGCGGCCAGCGGGCCCAGCGGGTCGAAGATGCCCAGCAGGGCGTGACTGAAGCCGCGGTCGTCACCCGCGATCAGCTCGGGGTAGTTGAAGTCGTCGCCGGTGTAGCAGCGCACCCCGCCGGGGAGGCGGCGCCGTACGTCGATCTCGCGCTCGGCGTCCAGGAGCGAGATCTTGATGCCGTCGACCTTGTCCGGGTGTTCGGCGATGACCTTCAGGAAGGTGTCCGTGGCGGCGTCGAGGTCCGCGCTGCCCCAGTAGCCCTCCAGTGCCGGGTCGAACATCGGGCCGAGCCAGTGGAGGACGACCGGCTCGGTGGCCTGGCGCAGGAGATGGCCGTACAGCTCCAGGTAGTCCTCGGGGCCGTTCGCCGCGGCTGCCAGGGCGCGGGAGGCCATCAGGATGGCCTGGGCACCGCTCCCCTCGACCAGGGCGAGCTGCTCCTCGTACGCGGCGCGCACCTCGGGCAGGGTGGCGGTGCCGGTGAGCTGGTCGGTGCCGACGCCGCAGGCGATCGCGCCGCCCACGGACCTCGCCTCGGCGGCCGAACGGCGGATCAGTTCCGCCGCGCCGGCCCAGTCGAGGCCCATGCCGCGCTGCGCGGTGTCCATCGCCTCGGCGACACCCAGACCGTGCGACCAGAGGTGGCGGCGGAAGGCGAGGGTGGCGTCCCAGTCGACGGCGGCGGGGTCGCCGGGGCTGACGTCGGCGTACGGATCGGCGACGACGTGGGCGGCGGAGAAGACCGTGCGGGAAGCGAGCGCCGCGCCGCCCGGCGCGAGGTCGAGCGGGGTGGTGCGTGGCTCGTAGGGGCCCTGTGGGAGGTGGATGGTCACAGGCTCAGCTCCGGTACGTCGAAGCGGCGGCCCTCGGCCGAGGACTTGAGGCCGAGCTCGGCGAGCTGGACGCCGCGGGCGCCGGCCATCAGGTCCCAGCTGTAGGGCTCGTCGAGGACGATGTGGCGCAGGAAGAGCTCCCACTGGGCCTTGAAGCCGTTGTCGAACTCGGCGTTGTCGGGGACCTCCTGCCACTGGTCGCGGAACGGCTCGGTGACCGGGAGGTCGGGGTTCCAGACCGGCTTGGGGGTGGCGGAGCGGTGCTGGACGCGGCAGTTGCGCAGTCCGGCGACGGCGGAGCCGTGGGTGCCGTCGACCTGGAACTCGACGAGCTCGTCGCGGTTGACGCGGACGGTCCAGGAGGAGTTGATCTGGGCGACGGCGCCGCTCGCCAGCTGGAAGGTGCCGTACGCGGCGTCGTCGGCGGTGGCGTCGTAGGGCTTGCCCTGCTCGTCCCAGCGCTGCGGGATGTGTGTCTGCACGTGCGCGGAGACACTGGTGACCTGGCCGAACAGCTCGTGCAGGACGTACTCCCAGTGCGGGAACATGTCGACGACGATGCCGCCGCCGTCCTCCGCGCGGTAGTTCCAGGAGGGGCGCTGGGCGTCCTGCCAGTCGCCCTCGAAGACCCAGTAGCCGAACTCGCCGCGTACGGAGAGGATCTCGCCGAAGAAGCCGCCGTCGATGAGGCGCTTCAGCTTCAGCAGGCCCGGCAGGAAGATCTTGTCCTGCACGACGCCGTGCTTGATGCCGGCGTCCCGGGCGAGGCGGGCCAGTTCGAGCGCGCCCTCGACGTCCGTGGCGGTGGGCTTCTCGGTGTAGATGTGCTTGCCCGCGGCGATCGCCTTCTTGATCGCGTCGACGCGGGCGGAGGTGACCTGGGCGTCGAAGTAGATGTCGATCGACTCGTCGGCGAGCACCGCGTCCAGGTCGGTCGACCACTCGGTCAGGCCGTGCTGCGCGGCGAGCGCCTCCAGGGCGTGGGCGCGGCGGCCGACGAGAACGGGTTCCGGCCACAGCACGTCGCCGTCACCGAGGTCGAGGCCGCCCTGCTCGCGGATCGCGAGGATCGAGCGCACCAGGTGCTGCCGGTATCCCATGCGTCCCGTGACGCCGTTCATGGCGATGCGCACTGTCCTGCGTGTCACGAAAGTTCCTCCATACAGCCGTAGCAAGCGCTTTCTATGCGGTATGACGCTAGCCTGCCGACAGCGGCCCGGACAAGGGGGGCGCTCCACAACTCCTCGGAGGAGAACGATGACAGTCACCCTGGCGGACGTCGCGGCCCGCGCCCGGGTGTCCCCGGCCACCGTGTCCCGTGTCCTGAACGGCAACTACCCGGTGGCCTCGTCCACCCGGGAGCGGGTCCTGCGCGCGGTGGACGAACTGGACTACGTGCTGAACGGCCCGGCCAGCTCGCTCGCCGCCGCCACGTCCGACCTGGTGGGGATCCTGGTCAACGACATCGCCGACCCGTTCTTCGGGATCATGGCCGGAGCCGCGCAGAGCGAGATCGGCGGCCCGGGCGACGGATCCGGCCGTGCGGGCGGCGAGAAGCTCGCCGTCGTCTGCAACACCGGCGGCTCCCCCGAGCGTGAGCTCACCTATCTCACCCTGCTCCAGCGCCAGCGGGCCGCGGCCGTCGTACTGACCGGCGGCGCACTGGAGGACCCGGCCCACCAGGCTGCGATGGCCGTCAAGCTGGCCAAGCTCGCGGACGCCGGCACCCGCGTCGTCCTCTGCGGACGGCCCCCGCTGCCGGACACCGAGGCGGTGACCGCCGCGCTGGCCTTCGACAACCGGGGCGGCGCCCGACGGCTCACCGAGCACCTGATCGCCCTGGGGCACCGCCGGATCGGTTACGTCGCCGGGCCCCTGGAACGCACCACGACCCGGCACCGGCTGGAGGGCCACCGCGAGGCCATGAAGGCGGCGGGGCTCTACGGCGACGAGGAGAGCGTCACCGTCCACGGCCCGTACGACCGGAGCTCCGGTTACGACGCCACGCTCGAACTCCTGCGCCGTGAGCCCGAGGTGACGGCCGTCGTCGCCGCCAACGACACCGTGGCACTGGGTGCCTGCGCCGCGGTCCGGGACCGCGGGCTCCGTATCCCCGAGGACGTGTCGGTGGCCGGCTTCGACGATCTGCCGTTCTCGGTGGACGTCGTACCCGCCCTGACGACCGTGCGGCTGCCGCTCTTCGAGGCGGGGGCGAGGGCCGGCCGGCTGGCCATGGGCAAGGAGACACCGCCGCCGGGGGGTGTCTCGACGATCGAGGCCGAGCTGATGGTGCGTGGCTCGACGGCGGCGCCGACGCGCTGAAAGGGGCCCGCCCCCCACGGTGTCGGTGCCGGGGGCGGAAAGATGGGGGCCGCTCCCCCATGTGCCCGGCCCGGCCGCCCTGAAGGATGGGTGCGGGAGAACAACCGGGGCTCCCGCGGCCGGGGAGGTGAACGCGGTGGTGGAACGGATTGCGGGTGCCGGTGCGGGCTGGACGGCCCGGCCGGGCGCCCTGACTACGGCCCTCGACCGTCCCGAGCGCACTCCGGTGCCGGATGACGCCCCTCTCCTCGGCTCGCGGACTCCCGGCGATCCGTGGTGGGTTCCGGGCGTCGTGGGACCGCACCCCGGTACGGAGCCCGGCTGGGTGAGGTTCGTCCAGGAGGCAGTGGCGGGCGCACCGCGGGAGGCACGGGTCGCCGACCGCGCCTATCCGGACCTGACCGGCTTCGAGGTGGTCGTCGCGCCGTTCGCGGTCCGCGCCGTCGGCCGGCTGGCGGACGCGGCGTCCGGGGAGGGCGCACGGCCGGGGGCAGCCACCTGCCCCGCGGCCGTACTGGAGGGCTTCCGGCAGGACGTCGCTCGCCGCCTGGCCCTGCTTGCCGCCAGGACCCTCGTCTCCGAGCTGCACGGGGTACGGCTCGGCGGCGGGCTGAGCGGGGGCACGCCGCAGGAGCGCTTCCGGGACTTCCTGCGGCTGACCGCCGGCCGGGCCGGCCTCACCTCCCTGGTCACCGGTTATCCCGTCCTCGCCAGGGTCCTCGCCCAGGCGGCGATGAACGCGGCCGACGCCTTCGCCGAGATGCTCCGCAGACTCGCGGCGGACCGGGACCTCCTGGAGTCGTCCGCCGTACTGCACGGCGCGGGAGCGGGCGGTTGTGCCGGCCGCGGGCCGCATGCCCTGACCGGGGTCACTTCCGGCACGGGCGACAGCCATCGCGGGGGCCGGTCGGTGATGCTGCTGCGGTTCGCCGACGGCGCCCGGCTGGTCTACAAGCCGCGCCCGCTCACCGCGCACCAGCACTTCGGCACACTGGTCGAGTGGTTCAACTCCCATGCCCGTACGCCCGATCTGCGTGCTCCCCGTGTTCTGGACCGGGGCGCGTACGGCTGGGCGGAGTTCGTCGAGGAGGCTCCCTGCCGCTCCGCGGCCGAGACCACTCTCTTCTACCGGCGTCTGGGCGCGCTGCTGGCGCTGCTGCACATCCTGGACGGCACGGACCTGCACCACGAGAACCTCATCGCCTGCGGCCCGCATCCGGTCCTGGTCGACGTGGAGACACTCTTCCATCCGCCCCTGACACCGGTGCCTCCCTCCGACCCGGCCGCCCGCGCACTGCACGCGTCGGTCCACCGCGTCGGACTGCTCCCGCAGCTGCTCGTCGGGGACACGACCGCGCTCGACATGTCCGCCGTCGGCGGCGGCGGGGCGGACCGGTCTCCGCTGGAGACGGCCGCCTGGGCGGGGGCGGGCACCGACACCATGCGTCTGACGCGGAGCGCCGGCCGGTTCACCGAATCGGCCAACCGCCCGACGCTCGACGGGGTGCGGGCCGATCCGTTCCGGTTCACCGACGCACTGTGCGACGGATTCCGCGCCGCGTACACGGCTGTCAGCGAATCGCGTGACGAACTGCTGGGCGAGAAGGGCCTCCTGCGCATCTTCGCGCGGGACGAGATCCGCTTCGTACCGCGCCCGACCTGGACGTACGCCACGCTGCTGCACGAGTCGACCCATCCCGACCTGATGCGGGACGCCACCGAACGGCAGCAGGTGTTCGGGCTGCTGCGCACCGGAGCCCTGGGCACGCCCGCTCTGCCCGGCCTGGAGGACGAGGAGATCGCGGAGCTGTGGCAGGGCGACGTCCCGGTGTTCACCACACGCCCGGACTCCGCGTACGTGTGGAGCGGTGGCGGGCACAGGCTGCCGGGTCCCGCCGGGGCGACCGGGCTGGCAAGGGTGGAGTCGAAGATCCGCGCCCTGGACACGGTGGACCGCCAGGACCAGGAGCGGATCATCCGTACCGCCATGGTGAGCACCTCCACCGAGCCGCCGCACCGCGCGGCCGGTGGCGGCAGGCCCCCGGCCGAGGCGACGGCACCGGAACCGGAGCACCTGCTCTCCGCCGCGCGCTCGGTGGGTGACCAGCTCGTCTCGCTCGCCTACCACGGAGGGGGCCGGACCAACTGGATCGGCCTGGAGCTGCTCGGTGAACGCTACTGGCGTCTCACACCGCTGGCGGCGGATCTCGCGGGCGGCTACACCGGGCCGGCACTGTTCCTCGCGCAGTTGGCCTCACTGACCGGTGCGGCCAGGTACGCCGACGCGGCGCGTGCGGCGCTGGCGCCCGTGCCCGGCCTCCTGGACACCCTGCACCAGCGCGGTGACGACCTGGGGCTGCTCGGCTCCGGCGCCTTCTCGGGCCTCGGCGGCATCGCCTACGCCCTGGCCGAGGTCGGGCAGCTTCTCGACGACCGCCGGGTGTCGGACTGGGCGGGCCCCGCCACCCGGCTGAGCTGCGCGGCGAGTTCGGCCGAGGCGGGGCTCGGGGTGCGCGGCGGGGCGGCGGGCGGCCTGGTGTCGCTCCTGGCCGTACACCGGACCACGGGCCGCGCGGAGGCATGGCGTGGCGCCGAGCGCTGCGCCGAACGGATCGTCACGGCGGCGCTCCCCGCGTCGCCGGGCTTCGCGGACGGGGCCGCGGGCATCGGCTGGGCCCTGCTGCGGTTCGCCGCCGCGGGCGGCGGCCCGCGTTACCGGAACGCCGGGCTGGAGGCCCTGCGCCGTGCCGCGCTCGGCGAGCACGCCGGGCCGGCCTGGTGCGAGGGCACCGCGGGGGTCGCGCTCGCGGTCGCCGACAGTCCCGAGGCCGTGGCCGATCCGGAGCTCCGCGACTGGCTGACGGCACGGGCGGGCGACCTGGCGCGGGCGACGCCCCCGGGCGACGACAGTCTCTGCCACGGCGAGCTGGGCGTGCTGGAACTGCTCGGCCACACGGCCCTGCCCCGCCTCCGCCCCCACTGGCTGCGCCGGACCGGCACTCTGCTGGCCGCCGCCGACCGGGCGCAACCGCATTGCGGAACGCCCGCACACGTACCTCACCCCGGGCTGCTCACCGGCCTGTCGGGCATCGGACACGGGCTGCTGCGGGCGGGGTTCCCCGACCGTATCGGCTCGGCACTGCTCATGCACCGTTCCGTGGGGGGCGACCGGTCCCCCACGCCCATGACGTTGTCGACCAACGACCAGCAGATGAGGCAGAGATGACGCAGATAAGAGAATCGGCCGGATACACGGACGTCACCACGGCGCACGAAGCGGCTTTCGAGCACCCCGCCGGCCGGATAGCGCTCGGCAACAGCGGCGGGCTGGGACTGCGCAGCAGGCTTCTGAGCGCCACGGACGGCGATCCGTCCGGACCCGACCTGCCCTACACCACCTTCACCGTCCCGTTCTGAGCCTTTCCCGCCTGGGCGCGCCACCGTCGGGGAATGTGCCTACTGCCGCACTCCGTACGGCTCCAGTAGCCTGCGCCCATGCGTGCGAATTCGCCGGTCACCATCGGACGTGACGAGGAGATCGGCCTCCTGAGCAGCGCCCTGGACGCCGCACGGCGGCGTTCGGGGCGCGCCGTGTTCCTCGCCGGTGAAGCGGGGATCGGCAAGTCCAGGCTGGTCGGCGAGTGCGCCGTCCGGGCCTACGGGCTCGGCATGCCGGTGCTGCGCGGGCGGGCGGGCTCCACCGGCCTGGTCGTTCCGTTCCGCCCCCTGATGGAGGCGCTCTCGTCCCACTTCCGGGCGGCCGGCACACCGACCGACCCGGAACTGGTGCCGTATCACCCGGCGTTGGCCAGACTGGTGCCGGAATGGCGGAGCGCGGCGTCCTCGGGGTACACGGAGACCGTGGTCGAACTGGCCGAGGCCCTGCTGCGCCTGCTGTCGGTCCTGGGCCGGGACACCGGCTGCGTGATGCTGCTCGAGGACCTGCACGACTGCGACACGGAGACCGTCGCGGTCGTCGAGTACGTCATCGACAACCTGGCGGACCTCCCGGTCCTGCTGCTGGGCACCCTGCGCCCCGAGCCGGGCACCGCCCTGGACCTCGTGCGCTCCGCCGAGCAGCGTCACACGGCGACCGTGGTGGAGCTGCGGCAACTCGACGACGCCCAGGTGCGGTCCCTGACCGGTGCCTGCCTGGAGACCCCGCCCGAGCGGATACCCACGGCTGTCCAGCAGCGGCTGGTCGAACGCGCCGCGGGCAACCCGTACCTGGTCGAGGTGCTCCTGGACGATCTGCTGGAGACGGGCAGGCTGCGGCGTACCGAGGACGGCTGGGAGGCCGCGGAGCAGCCGGGCCAGGCCCTGCCTTCGCGCATCCTCCGGAGCTGGTCCCTCCGGCTCGACCGGATGGACGAGCCGGTGCGGGACCTCCTGCTGACGGCGGCCACCCTGGGCAGCCAGTTCTCCGTGGCGGTGCTGCAGACCGTCACGGGCCTGGAGGACCGGGCCCTGTTCACCCATCTCAGATCCGCCGTCGAGACCGGGGTGATCGCCCCGCACGGGGCGGCGCCCGACCGCTACGCCTTCCGGCACACACTCACCGCGGAGGCGCTCGTCTCCTCCCTCGCGCCGGCGGAGCGGGCCGCACTCGCCCGGCGTGCCGCCGCGGCTGTCGAACGCTCCGGGGAGCCGCTCGACGAGGACCGGCGCCAGCTCGTGGCCTCTCTGGAGCTCGCGGCGGGCAACCGCGCGGGCGCGGCCCTCCAGTTCGCCGAAGCGGGGCGGCGGATGCTCGCCTCGGGCTCGCACGGTTCGGCCGTGGTGCTGCTGGAGCGTTCCCGCTCCCTGGCCGACGAGAGCGACCTGGCCGCCGTCACCGAGTCCCTGGCGGTGGCACGGGCCGAAGGCGGCGACCTGGACGGCGCACTCGTGCTCGCCGACTCCCTGCCCCCCGTCCCCGCCCGCTCCGAGGCGGCCGAGCTGCGGGGGGACACCCACATCAAGATCGCCTGGGTGGCGGTCATGGCGGAGCGGGCCGCCGACACGGCACGTCAGATCGACCTGGCGAAGCGGCTGTTCGGCCCGTCACCGTCCCCGGCGCGACGCGCGTCACTCGCGGTCGTCGACGGCCACCTCTCGCTGCTCCCCGGTGGGGAGCGGCGGGAGACGGCGGCGGCCGAACGGGCCGCCCGCTCGGCCGCGGAGACAGCCGAGGCGCAGGGGCTCCCGGTCGTGGCCTGCCAGGCCTGGCAGTTACTGGCGCTGCTGTCGCGGGAGAGGGGTTTCGACGCCGCCGACGCGTGCCTGGAGCGGATGCTCGCGCTGTCGACCGAGCACTCCCTGCCGCTGTGGCGGGTCGAGGCGCTGGTACGCCTGGGGGTGAACGGCTTCATGCGGACCGGTGACGCGTCCCGTCTGCACTCCGCACGGGGGGCGGCCGCGGCGCTCGGTTCACTTCTGCTGGCCCAGACGGTCGACGGGCTCCTCGCGATGAACGCGGTGATGTGCGCCCGGTGGGACGAGGCGGAGGAGATCACCGGACGGTCGGTGGAGGCCAGTGCCAGGACCGGCAATCACGGTGCCCACCGGTACCTGCTGCTGGCCAGGGCCGCGACGGCGGCGCACCGCGGCCGCCGCCGGGAGACGGAACGGTCCCTCGCGGCGTTCCGCAGGGCCGGGGGCGACGAGTCCGCGCTGGTGCCCCTGCGACTGGGGTTCTGCGGCGCCATCGGCGCGCTCCTGGAGGAGGACCGCGTACGGGCCCTGGCCGAACTGGACGCCGCGCTGGTCTGGGAACGCGACCACCCGAGCTACTACTACCTGAGCGGCCGCTACGGACTGCGCCCGCTGCTGCGGGTGCTGGAGGGTGAGGCGACGCGCGGCGAGTACGAGGTGGCGGCGGGGACGCCCGGGGCCGCCCTGGCCTGGAACGGGCAGTTCCTGGAGTTGGCCGAGGCGGTGCTGCTCGGCCGGGAGGGGGACCCCGCGGGCGCCGCCCGGCGGATGACCGCCTTCCACGCCCGGTCCTCGGCCTTTCCGGTGGCCCGGCACCTGGGTCTGCGGCTGGTCGCCGACGCGGCGTTCGCCGACCGCTGGGGCGAGCCGGTCGTGTGGCTGCGCACCGCGGAGGAGTTCTTCCACGGCGCCGGGGTGCAGCCCGCGGCGGCGGCGTGCCGGGCCGCCCTGCGACAGGCCGGGGTGAGTGTCACCCAGCACCGCGGCGGCCGGGACCGGATTCCCTCGCCCCTGCGGACGAACGGGGTGACCCCCCGCGAGTACGAGGTGTTCGTGCTGCTGGCGGAGCGGCCGGGAAACCAGCAGATAGCCCAGCGGCTGTCCATCTCGCCCCGCACGGTGGAGAAGCACCTGGCCAGTCTGCTCAGCAAGACGGGCCGGGCGAACCGCACGGCCCTGTGCGAGTTCGCCGCGGAGTGCGTCGTCGACCAGCCCTGAGCACCTGGGCGGCCCCTCACGGAGGTTCGACGGGGGCGGGGCCTCCCCACGGGGCGCGGGCACGGGGCGCGGGCGCAGGGCGCCCCGGTACGGGTGGCAGGCCTCCCGGATACGGGGTGCCGACCCTGCGGGTGGGGGAACGTACCGCCGGCATGGGGGACTTCGGCGGCGGAGGTCGGGCACGGGCCGCGGAAGATGCGGGTCGCGTACCGATGTGCCCCCTCGGGCGTCGCGGCAGGATCGGCCGGAGCACGGCAGCTTGTCACCCCTCCCCCGACCAGGAGGCCCGCTGATGACCCGAACCTCCACCGGACCCGGCACCCCGGCCACGGTGTACTTCTCACTGCTCGGGCCGCTCTCGGCGGTGATCGACGGCAGGCCGCTGCCGCTCGGACCGCGCAAGCAGCGGCTGGTGCTGGCCACTCTGCTGTCCCGGCCCAACACCCCCGTACCGGTCGACGTGCTGACCGACGTGGTGTGGCCGGAGGGGCCGCCCCGGACCGCGCGCAAGAACCTGCAGGTCTATGTCAGCGCCGCCCGGGCGCTGTTCGGGTCCGTGGACGGCGACGGCCGGGGCCGGGTGGTGCACGACTGCGGCGGCTACCGGCTGCGGGTGGAGGAGGGCGAGCTCGACACCCTGCGCTTCCGGACACTGGCCCGTGCGGGCCGGACGGCCGGGGAGCGCGGGGACCTGCGTACCGCCGCCCGGCTGCTGCGGGAGGCACTGGACCTGTGGGGAGAGCGCCCGCCCCTGCACGACCTGCGGGACTCGGCGGGGGTGGCCGAGGAGGCCGAACGGCTGGAGGCCCGCTGCCTCGCGGTCTACGAGGACTGGGCCGAGGCCGAGATCGAGACCGGCCGGGCGGGCGTGGCCCTGGACGGCCTGCCGGACCTGGTGGAGCGGCACCCGTTCCGGGAGCGGCTCCGGGCCGCGTGGATGAACTCCCTGCACCAGACAGGGCGGCAGGCGGAGGCACTGGCGGTGTACGACGACTACCGGCAGCTGCTGGCCAGGGAGCTCGGTCTGGAGCCCAGCCCGGCGATGGCGGCTCTCTACCGGGCGATGCTCGGCGAGGGCCGGGCCTCCCGGCCGCTCGCTCCCCGCAACGCCGCATGCGGTGTGTCGCTCCCCGCGGACAGCCGGCACTTCACCGGCCGGGACGGCGAACTGGGGCGGCTGCTCGACGTGTCGGGCGCCCCGGACGGAGCCGTGCTGATCGTCTCCGGTCCCGCCGGGGTGGGGAAGTCGGCGCTGGCCGTCCGGGCGGCCCATCTGCTCGCCGACCGGTTCCCCGACGGGCGGGTTCACGTCCGGGCACGGCGGGAGGACGGGACGGCCCGCAGCCGCAACGACATGCTGGACGAGCTGGGACGGCTGTGCGACGTGGGCGGGCCGGGCCGGCCGGATCCGGCGCAGGCCGAGAACGTCTGGCAGGACTGGCTGTCGCGGCACCGGGCGCTGATCGTGCTGGACGACGTGGCGGACGAGGCGTCGGTGCGCGGGCTGCTGCCCCGGTCCGGACGGTGTTCGGTGGTTCTCACCGCCCGCGGTCAGCTGGCCGGGCTGGAGGCCGCACACCGGGAGGCGCTGGCCGCGCCGGAGGACGACGAGGCGCTGGAGCTGCTGGCGACGCTGATCGGCGAGGCGCGGCTGCGGACGGACCCGCCGGCGGCGCTGCGCATCGTGCGGGCCTGCGGGGCCCTGCCGTTGGCGGTGGCGGTGAGCGGGATGCGGCTGGCGGTGCTGCGGCACCTCCCGCTGGCGGAGTACGCGGACCGGCTCGACGACCCGGCCGCCGCCCTGGACGAGCTGGTCGCCGGAGACGTGTCCGTACGCTCCCGTCTCGCCGCGGGCTGGCGGGACCTGAACACCCGCGACCGGGGGGTCCTCGCACGGCTCGCGGGGCTCGGACGGGACGGCGGATTCACGCTGGATCGGGCGATGGCGGTGCTGGAGCGCGACGAGCGGGGCACGATCCGCGCGGTGGAGGCGCTCATCGACAGCGGTGCGGTGACCTCCCCCACCGGTGAGGTCACCGCGCACGCGGCGCTGTACGAGGTGCCGCGGCTGCTCTGTCTGTACGCCCGCGAGAGCCTGCGCCCCGTCGAGGACCCCGGTGCTCCCGGGGGCGGCCGGGAGCCGGTGCGTCTTCTCGGGGGCGGCGCGCCGCGGCTCCTCAGCCGAGAGTGAGCAGGTCCAGCAGGCCGGGGGGTTCCTCCCCGGCCGCGTCGCCGCCCGTCGCGTCCCGGCCCTCCGACAGGAAGTGCAGGGCCAGCAGCAGTCCCGCCGCCCCGGTGGCGAGGTCGGCGGAGAAGCGCCGCAGTGTCGCGCCCGGGACGAGCAGCCGGTCCTCGTCGGCGACGAGGTGCCAGGTGAGGTTGCGTACGGAGGCCAGGACGTCGGGTGCCGTCCGGATGCCGGGGGTGAGCTGGGCGGCGGCCGCGGCGAGGCCCGCGCGTCCGGTGAACAGCCCCGGCTCACGGACGAACTCGGTGACACAGCCCTTGCGTACGCCGGGGATCAGGCCGGCCGGCGAGTCCTCTCCGTACCGGGCCGTGTAGGCCTGGTACGCCAGCGCGACACCCGAGCTGCCCTGGTCCAGGTAGAGCAGATGGCGCCGGCCGTCCTTCACCTGGAGCGTGCCTCCGGGCAGGGTGACGAGGTGGGCGGCGTCGCGGGCCAGGGCGGTGCGGGCGGCCTCGCGCAGCCACGCCTCGCCGGTCAGCGCGTGCAGTTCCATGTGCAGGAGGGCGGCGCCGCTGAGTCCGCACAGCAGCCCCGCCGATTCCGGGAGGCTCACACCGTCCACCGGTTCGCCCCGCACCAGACGGTCCAGGTCGCGTGCCGCGCCGACGGCGGTGCCGACGAGCCGGTCGTCCGGGGACGGGCCGCTCGTACGTGCCATGCGCAGGGCCGCCAGCCCGGTTCCGGCGAGGCCGGTGAGCACATCCGCCGAACGGGCCGGTGGTGCCTGGGACCCGGCCCGCTCCCACAGCTCCCGTCCCTGGTCGGTGCGGCCCAGGAGCGAGAGGACCAGAGCCGTGCCCGGAAGTCCGTCGAACAGGCCGCCCGCCCGGGCGGGGTCACCGCGGAGCGCGGCCTCGGCGAGCCAGTCGGTCCACTCCTCCGGGACGGGGGCGCCCACCCGGTGCAGGGCGTACAGGACGCCGGCCGCGCCGTGCGCGAGGCCGGTCCCGCCGGTGGCGAAGAGCCGGGGGTCGCCCGGGAAGAGCCGGTCGGTCCGTCCGGGAGTGGCCCCGGCGTGGATGCCGGCCAGCAGCCGGGTGCGGAGCTCCGCCCAGTCGGGTGCGGCTCCCTCGAACAGTGCGGAGACCTCCGCCTCGCGCCGCTCCGAGGCGGCGGCGTCCCGGAGGAGCACGGGCCGTCGCGGCCCCGCGTGGGCGGGAAGGCCGTACCGCCGGCGGGCCCAGCGTTCCAGGGTGAGGGCCTTCGCGCGCTCGTGCCCGGCCATCTCCATGAGCGGCATCAGCATGTTGAGCCAGGTCGCCCAGAGCGCGTAGGCGTCGGCCTCCTCACCGCGGGTGCCGGGGGGCGCCTGGAGACCCGGTGCTCCGGCCAGGGGGACGTCCTGGTCGTCCAGCGCGGTGGCGTACTCGAAGTCGACGAGGGCGACCCGCCCGTCGGGACGGACGATGACGTTGGAGGGGTGCAGGTCGCCGAAGCGCAGACCGCGCCCGTGGATCGCGTCGAGTGCCCGGGAGAGTTCCGCCACCACCAGGTCGGTCCACGCGGTGTAGGCGGCGAGTTCGGACGCCGAGCCCGTCCCCCGGACGAGCGCGAAGCGGGCGACGATCTCCTCCAGCAGCGTGTTGCCCTCGATGTGCTCCTCGATCAGGAAGTGGTGCTCCCAGACGGTTCGTACCCCGTACACCTCCGGTACGCAGTCGAGTCCGGCCAGCGCGGTCAGTGCCCGGTGTTCGCGGTGCAGACGGGTGACGGCGTCATCGCCCGCGCCGTCGAGCCCGCAGTGCGGACGCGCCTCGCGCAGCACCACCCGCCGTCCCGTCTCCCGGTGCCTGGCCAGGTAGATCCCGCCGGCGTTCGAGAACTGGAGGGCCTCGGTGACGGCGTAGGGGAAGCCGTCGTCACGGGCCGCGGCACGTGCCGCGAGGTGGGGCCGCAGCGCTGCGGGGACCTCGACCCACTCGGGCAGCCGGAAGACCACACCGCGCTCGTCCGGCACCAGCCTGCCGGACGGGTCGCGCAGGGCGAGCACCCGCCGGCCCTCGGCGTCCTGGCACCACCGGGGGACGTAGGCGCCGTAGCGGGTGTAGACCGGGGCGTCGCCGATCCGCAGGTCGCTGAGGACGTAGGGGCCGTTGCGCCCCGCCAGTGCGTGGGACAGTTCGTCGGCCAGCGTCAGGAACACGGTCTCGTCGGGCGGGTAGACCGCGATGAACTTGCCCGCGCCGCTGCGGTTCATGTGCTTGTCCGCCATCAGCAGCAGTGCCTTCTCGCTGCGCAGGAACTTGAACGGCACGCCGTGGCGGAGGCAGATGCGGGCGGTGTCCCGCAGGGTGGCCTCGGCCTCGTCGGGGACCGTGGACACGTGGATCTTCCAGCCCTGTTCGGCCGGTTCGCGGTGCTCGGGCACCAGCGAGGTCCACAGCCCCACGGCCTGCCGCCGCCAGCCCGCGGGAGGCTCGGCGCTGTCGAGCCGGTACCGGGTCTCCTGGTCCGGCAGCCGGTCCGGGACGTCGAAGTACCTACGGTCGGCGAGGCAGTAGAGCTGGGTTTCCTGGATGGCTGGCACGCTCGGCTCTCTCCTGTCGCGGCCCGCCGGGAGTGCGGGCGGTGGCGGTGTGTTGCGGGTGTCCGGTCCGCGGATCAGTCACCCGGGGCGGCGTGGTGCGCCTTGGCAGGTGTCGGGCCGGGTGCTGGTGGTGTCACGGGTTCCGCCGCCGGCTGCGGGCCCGCCACCTTCCGTGCCGAGGGCGCGAGGGTGACGACGAGGGCGGACACGGCGAGCACGCAGCCGGTCAGGGAGAAGGCCCAGCGGGCGCCGAAGGCGGTCAGCAGCGCGCCGCCGGCCAGCGGTCCGAACGGCTGGACGATGGAGGAGAGGAAGCTCGCTCCGCTCTGCACCCGGCCCACCCGGTCCTCGGGGGTGACGATGAGGAGCGTCGAGAGGAAGCCGATGCTGGCGATCGTCGACAGGCACATGCAGAGCGCGCACATGGCTCCGGCCACCAGCGGGTCGGTGAGCCAGGCCATCGTCGCGGCGGCCGCCACGCAGCTCCAGCAGGTGGCGAGGATCAGCGGCCGGGCGTACCGGTCGGGGCTGATCCGGGGTGCGATCAGTGCTCCGGCCAGCGCCCCCGCGGAGACGCAGGTGATGACGAATCCGCCGCCGATGCCGGAGCGGCCCCCTTCGGAGAACACCGAGAGGGCGGTGAAGGTCATCGCCCCGAACGCGAAGTTCATGCCCAGGCCGAAGACGAGAAGGACCGTACGCAGATAGGGGATCCGCCACAGGAACGTCAGTCCCGCGGTGAGTTCGCGTCTGCTGAGCACCGGGCCCGCGGTGGCCGCGGCCCGGGAGCGGGTCCGCACGAGAGCCACGCAGAGGGTCGACAGGAGCAGGCCAAGGGCCTCGGCGGCGAAGGGGAGAGCCGGGTGGATGCCGAACAGCGCGCCCCCGACGAGCGGTCCGACCAGACGCGCCGTCTGGGTGCGCGCCTGGAGCCGGGCGGTGGCGGTGCCCATCTGGCCGGGAGGGACGACGGCACGCATCAGGCCGAAGACGGCCGGCCCGTAGACGCTGCTGAGCACGGCGCCCGCGGCGGCGACCAGCAGGACGAGTGGCATCGGGGCGTGCCCGAACCAGACGGCCACGGTGAGGGAGGTGACGACGATCAGACTCCCGACGTCGCAGAGCCTCATCAGGCGACGGCGTTCGACGCGGTCCGCCACGACGCCGCCGGGCAGCATCGTGATCAGCACGGCTCCCACGGACACCGTCCCGACCGCTCCGGCCTGCACCGCGGAGCCGGTCTCCTTGAGCACCAGCAGGGGGAGGGCGAGTGCGCTCATCTGCCCGCCCAGAACGGCGAAGAGGCCGCTCATCCAGAGCAGCCGGAAATCCCGGTTCCCGCGCAGCGGTGTGGTCATCGATAGCTCCCGGTGGTCGTCGGGTCGTAAGGGATGGCGCGGACCGGGGCCGGACACGTCCTGCGCCGCGAGGGCCGGAGCCCGTCGCGTGGGGCGGGCCGCACACAGCCGAGGGGCGGTCTCCGTCGCAACGGAGCCGCCCCGGTTCCTCCGGCCGGCCGGGCGCCACGCAGGGAGGTGTCAGCCTCGGTCCTCCGTGGCGCCGGCCTGGTTCATCCGGTCAGTTGGCGTTCTCGACCACGCTGACCAGGCTGACGCAGTTGCCCGGCGCCACGACCTTGTCGATGGCCGTCTCCTGGAGGTCCAGCACGGAGTGCGCCTCGACCTCGGGGGTCTCGTTGGTGTCGTCGGCGGCGGGCTTGGTGTTCTCGGACATGGTGGTCTCCGTCCACTCGTGACTGCACTGGTTCCGGAACCCTGAGGTGCCGGGTCTCCGGTGGGGCCGGCTGTTGCCTGCCGTTGCCGAGAAAGTTAGGAGGCGCCGCCTGGCGAACGCTTCGACGGCGGTATGGCGCCGGTATCGGGCCAGTTCACCGCGGCTCCACCCGCCGCGGCCCAGGCTCCGTCACGTGGCGGGAACCCTTCTGGGCTGGGCACATACCGCTTCCGAAGCATCCGTGGACCGTCGTCGAACCGCCACGTCACAACCTGGGGGTCTTCCGCGCACGCCGGTGGGTCCACAGGAAACAGCCCTTCGGCGGGCGCGCTCCCGGCCCCCAGAAGGAGGCGGCCCCGCATGGAACTCGGCGAACTCGTCGGACGGCGGCCGTTCCCCGCCGCCGGCCTGCTGCTCGGCCTCACCCGGCGCTGCCCCCTGAGCTGTTCCCACTGCTCGACCGGTTCGTCCCTGACGACGCGGGAGGAGCCCGACGCGAACCAACTCGTCCGCTTCGTCGGGTCGTTCACCGAGGAGAACCGCCCCGACGTGGTGATGCTGACCGGCGGTGAACCGCTGCTGATGCCCGGGCTCGTCGGGGAGCTGAGCGCCCGCGCCCGCGCCGCCGGATCGCGTACGGCGCTGCTCAGCGGCATGTTCTTCGCCCGTTCCGGGCGCATTCCGCCGCCCGTCCTGCGGGCGATCGAGGGCGTGGACCACTTCTCCGCCAGTCTCGACGCCCCGCACGAACGGGAGATCCCCCGGGCCGACGTGTTCCGTGCGGTGCACCGGGTCCGGGAGGCGGGCGTCGCGGTGAGTTTCCATCTCACCGGCACGGGCGCGGACGACCCCTATCTCGCGGACATCACCCGTGCCGTCGACGAGGAGTTCGGCGGCCAGGTGCCCTCGCTCGTCAACGAGGTCCGCCCGTTCGGCCGGGCGGCCTCCTGGGCCGCGCCCGCCCGGAGCGGCCCCGGAGCGGGCGAGGTGTCCCCGTGCGCCATGGCCGCCTGGCCGGTGGTCGCCTTCGACGGGGCGGTGCTCGCCTGCTGCAACCAGGACACCGTGGACCTGAGGCCGGCTCCCTCCCATCTGTACCTCGGGCACATCGCCACCGACGACTGGGCCACCGTCCGCCGACGGGCCCTGGAGTCGCCGGTCCTGCGCATGGTCCGTACGGTCGGACCCGCGCACCTGGCCGCGCGCTCCGGCGTCCCCCCGCGCGGCGCCTCCTACTGCGACGGGTGCCGGGCCCTGGGGTCCGACAGCGGCGTCGCCGACGAGGCCCGTTCGGTGGCGGCGGGGGCCGTCGGGGCCCTGCTGGACCTGACCGCGGCACACCGCGGGGCGGCGGAGGGCCCGGTGGGCGTCGTACGGCACCACGGCTGCGCCGCGTACGCGCCCCTCGTCGTGGCCCGCGTTCCCGCCGGGGACGGTTCCCGGTGAGCGCCGCCGGGCCCAGTCCCTCGGCACGGCTGAGAGTCACCCTGCGGCTGCTGGACGCGGAACTGCTGGGCGCCATGGAGTACATGTGGCGCGCCGAGGAACTGCTGCCGCGCTACCTGCGCTATCTGTGCACCATGCACGCCGTGGTGCGGGCCTCCGTCCCGCTGATGGAACGCGCCGTCGAACGGGCCACGCTGCTGGACGCCGGCGGCGACCCGCTGGCCGGCCCGCTGGCGGCGTACCTGCGCGAGCACATCCAGGAGGAGCGGAACCACGACACCTGGCTGCTGGAGGACATCCGGGCGGCGGGCTCGCTGCCCGGCGACGCGCTCGGCCCGATGCCCTCGCCGCTCGTCGCCGCCCTCGCCGGCGCCCAGTACTACTGGATCGAGCACCACCACCCGGTGGCCCTGCTCGGCTACATCGCGGTGCTGGAGGGTTACGCGCCCGCCCCGGACCTGACCTCACGCATCGCGGACACGACAGGTCTGCCGAACGCCGCCCTGCGGACGGTGCAGGAGCACGCGGCGCTGGACACGGGGCACCTGGACGAGCTGTACGCGCTGCTGGACCGGCTGCCGCTGACCCGTGGCCGGCAGTCCGACGTGACGGTCAGCGCCATGCACTCCCTCGACGCGCTCACCCGGCTGTTCGTCCGGCTCGGGCGCCCCGCTGCGGCACCGCTGCCGCGGGGAGCCGGACCTTCCTCACCGACGGGAGTCACCCCATGACCCGACCATCCGAAGGCAACGGCACCCCCCGCGCACCGGGAGGCGCTGAACAGCCGGAGCTGCCCGCCGCGTTGTACGAGGCCGGCCTGCCGGTGGACATGCTCACCGACGAACAGCGCCTCGTGCTCAGCGAGCTCACGCAGGAGGAGCTCACCGTGCTGCTCGACATCAAGAGCCGGCTGGACGCGGTGGAACCCGAGGTCCAGGCGCACGGCGAGATCGCCGGCGGCGCCCTGTTCTGAGCCGCTTCCCCGCGTCCGCCCGCCCCAGGGCTCCGCGCGGAAGCGCCGCCGGGCGGTACGGGCCGGTGCGGCCGGCAGGGACGACGCACCGGCCCCGCCCGCCCGGCGGCGCGGCCCCACCCGAGGAGAGAGGGATCGTCATGAACTGCCCCACGTGCCGACAGGACCTGCCGGAGGAGGCCAGGTTCTGCTCGTCCTGCGGGACGCCGTGCGCCGTCGCGGTCGCCCCCGGGGAGGACGAACGCAAGCCGGTGACGGTGCTGTTCTGCGATCTCGTCGGCTCCACCGCCCTGTCGGGCGTACTGGACCCGGAGACCCTGCGCACGGTGACGCTGCGTTACTTCGAGGCGATGAGTGCGCAGATCGTGGCCCGGGGCGGCACTCCTGAGAAGTTCATCGGCGACGCCGTGATGGCGGTGTTCGGTGTGCCGGTGGTGCGGGAGGACGACGCCCGGCGGGCACTGGCCGCGGCACTCGGTATGCGGGAGGCGCTGGCCGAGCTCAACGACGAACTGCACGCCACGCTCGGCATCACGCTCGCCACCCGGATCGGGGTCAACACCGGCCAGGTGGTGGCAGGCCATGACGCGACGGCCCGTCAGGCGCTGGTGTCGGGAGAGACCGTGAACATCGCCGCACGCCTGGAACAGCACGCCGGCGCCGGCGAGATCCTCCTCGGGCCGGACACCCTGCTCGCCGCCGGACCCACGGTCTCCGCCGAGCCGACCGGCCCGCTCCGGCTGAAGGGCAAGCGGGACAGCGTGGAGGCCTACCGGCTGCTGGCCCTGGGGGCGGACGATCCGGAGCTGCTGCGCCGCTTCGACGTGCCCTTCGTCGGGCGCCGTGCCGAGCAGGACGCCCTGGACGCGGCCCTGTCGGACACCGTGCGCGGGGGCCGGGCCGGGCTGCTGCGTGTCGTCGGCGAACCCGGCATCGGCAAGACCCGGCTGATACGGGAGTGGCTGGCCCGGCGGTCCGCCTCGGGAGTCCTCTCCTACGGCGCCGGACGGTGCCGCGGAGAGGGGGCCCAGGGAACGCTCACTCCCCTCGCCGACGCCCTGCGCGCCCTGCCCGCCCTCGCCGCTCCCCAGGAGGCTCCGGCCCCCGGCGACGACGCGACGGCCCTGCTGTCCGCGGGGCTGCTGCGCGACGGTACGCCCAACGCGCCGTTCGAGGACATGTGCGCCGCACTGGCGACGGCGCTGGGACGGGCGGCCGGGGAGCGGCCCTTCGTGCTGGTGCTCGACGACGTCCACGAGGCGGCGCCCCTGCTGACGCGCACCCTGGACCGGCTGTCGGACGGCTCGGGGCCCGCCGGAGTGCTGATCGTCTGCGCGGGCCGCCCGGACGGTACGGCCGACGCCGCGGACTGCCTCCAGCTCACGGGACTGCCCCGCGAGGAGAGCGTGCGGCTCGCGGCCCTGCTGGCCCGGCTCGACGGTGTCGCGGGGCCGGTGGACGAACGCCTCCTGTCCCGTGCCGAGGGCAACCCGCTCTATCTGGAACAGCTGCTGGTGGGCGGTCGGATGGACGGCCCCGGATCCGGGCTGCCGCCCACGCTGCAGGCCCTGCTCGGGGCCCGGATAGGGGCGCTGGCGCGGGCCGAGCGGACCATGGTGGGCCTGGCCGCCGTGATAGGCCGGGAGTTCACCTCGGCCGAACTCCTGGTGCTGGAGACCTCCGCGCGGCTGGCGGAACTGCGGGGCCCCGCGTCGGTGGACGTCTCCTCCACCGACCGGGCGCACCGTCTCGGGCGCATCGAGGAGGTGCTCGTGGCACTGACCGGGCGGCGGCTGGTGGAGCCGGGGGCGGGCCGGGAACCGACGGCGTACCGGTTCAGCAGCGGGCTGGTGCACGAGGTGACGTACGCGTCGTTGTCCAAGCGGGCCAAGGCGGACCGTCACGCCTGGGCCGCCGAGCTGCCCGGGGTGCTGCGGGCCGGGGACGGTGCCGTCGGCGGCCATCTCGAACGCGCCTGCCGCTACCGGACGGAGCTCGGGCTGCTCGACGACCGGACCGTGCGGCTGCGCCGCCGTGCCGCCGCCGCGCTGGGCCGCGCCGGGGCGCAGGCCGCGTCCCGGTCCGACCTCGCCTGGGCGGACGACCTGCTGGAGCGGGCGGTCGGTCTCGACCCGGATGACGCCGGTTCGGTGCGCAGGCTCGGTGAGGTCCGGGTGGCACTCGGGCATACCGCGAGCGGGGCCCGGCTGCTGCGCCGGGTGCGCGACATGGACGCCGCGCCGGTCGAGTCCGCGCACGCCGGACTGGCGCTCGCCGTCCTGGACCCCGCGGGTCCGGGCGCGGGGCTCCCGGCCACGGCACGGGCGGTGCTGCCGGTCTTCGAAGCGGCGGGCGACGCGGTCGGCCGGGCCAGGTCCCACCTGAGGCTCGCCCAGCACCTCCAGCAGGCCGGCCGGCACGAGGAGGCGGAACGCGACCAGGCGCGCGCCCTGGAACAGGCGGTCCTGGCCGGAGCCGAACCGGAACGGGCCGCCGCCCTCGGAGCCATCGGCATCTCCCTGTGGCGCGGCCCGGTGCCCGCCCCCGAGGCGGTGGCCCGCTGCCGGGGCCTGCTGGCCGCGCACGGGGAGGGCCGCCCGACGGTCCGGCTCACCCTGAACTGTCCCCTGGCGGTGCTGTACGCGCTCCAGGACCGGCCCCGCGAGGCGTACGCCTGCCTCGCCGAGGCCCAGGAGCTGGCCGGGAAGCTGCGGTTCGCCGAGGCCGAGGTGTTCCTGCCCGTGTTCCGGGCCGCGGTGGAGGCGCTGCTCGGACGCGGCGGAGCGGCGCTGGACCTGCTCGCCGGGGCCGACGCGGCCGCCCGGCGCGCCGACACGGCCGGGCTGCGGACGGCGGTGGCCCTGGACGCGGCCCGGATCGAACTCGACGAGGGCAGGACCCGGCGGGCGGCGTCCTGGATCGCGGGCCTCGGGGAGGCGTCGGAGCTGAGCCCGGCGGACGCCGTCGACCTGAACGGGCTGCGGGGCCGGATGGCAGCCGCCGACGGGCGTCCGGCGGAGGCTGCCGGCCACGCGGACCGGGCCGTGCGGGCGTCGCTGCTCACGGACTCCCCGCTGGTCCGGGCGACCGCCGAGCTGGACCGGGCCCACACGCTGTCCGCGCTGGGGCGGCGGACCGCCGCGCTGGCCTCGGCGCGCGCGGCACGGGAGCACTTCGTGAGCAAGGGGCATCTGCCGGGGGCCCGCCGGGCCGCGGGCTGCGTGCCGGACGAGGCCATGGTCACCACGACGGAGAGGAGCTGACCGATGGGAACCGTCGGAACAGGCACGGTACCGGGGCAGGGACTCACCTGGAGTCTGCGGGGGCGCGGTCCCGACGACGTACCGGTCCCCGCGGACGAGGGGCCTCCGGGCGGTCTGCCCGCGCGGCAGGCGACCGGGCGCGGTGTGCGGGTGTGCGTGGTGGACTCCGGCGTGGAGCGGGACCATCCGCTGGTCGGGCCGGTGGAGAGCTCCTGGGTGGTGGTCAAGGACCCGGAGAGCGGGACGATCACGGTCGAGCCGACGGGGACGGGCGACACCTGCGGGCACGGGACCGCGTGCGCGGGGATCATCCGCCGCACCGCCCCCGACTGCGAGATCCACAGCGTCCGGGTCCTGGGTGAGCGCTTCTCCGGTACCGGTGACGTCCTGATGGCCGGGCTCCGCTGGGCGGTGGAGCAGCGTTTCGACGTGGTGAACCTGAGCCTGTCGACCACCCGGACCCGCTTCGCCCCCGAGCTGCACGGCCTCGCGGACCGCGCCTACTTCGGCCGTACGGTCATCGTCGCGTCGGCCCACAACACCCCGGTGGAGAGCTTCCCCTGGCGGTTCGCGTCGGTGATCTCCGTGGGCAGCCACCAGGAGGACGCCGAGCTCCACCTGTACAACCCCGACCCGCCGGTGGAGTTCTTCGGGCCGGGGCAGAACGTGTCCGTGCCCTGGCTGGGCGGCAGGACGATCCGGACCACCGGCAACAGCTTCGCCACCCCGTACGTCGCCGGGCTCTGCGCCCGTGTTCTCTCCGGGCACCCCAGCATGACGGCCTTCCAGCTCAAGAACGCCCTCTATCTGTCCGCGGCCAACGTGCACGCCGGCCCGCGTCCTTCCACAGCGGCAGGAGATACCAGTGACGACTCCGAGAACTGATGCCACGCTTTCCCCGGCGCCCTTCGCCGTCCCCGCCCCGGGTGACGACGCCCGCCACGAGCTGCTGCAGTCGGTCGTCGACGTGGCGCGCGCGATCTTCGGGGCCGCCGCCAGCTCCGTCTTCCTGCTGGACGAGGAGGCGGACGAACTGGTCTTCCAGGCGGTCTCCGGGGAGGGCGAGGAGTTCCTGGTGGGCCGCAGGTTCCCGGCGGGACGCGGCATCGCCGGCTGGGTGGCGACCTCGGGCGAGCCGATGGTGGTGGACGATCTGAGTCAGGACTCCTCCTTCGACCGTTCGCTGGCGGAGTCCACCGCCTACGTACCCGACGCCCTGATGGCAGCCCCCCTGATCAGCGACGCGCGCGTCCTCGGGGTGCTGGAGGTGCTGGACCCCTCCCCGCAGGCCCGGTCGGGTGTCCGTGAGCTGGACCTGCTGGCGATGTTCGCCCGGCAGGCGGCGGCCGCCCTGCGCGTCCTCGCCGCGCATCCGGCGGGGGGCGGCACGAGGGCTCTGGACGGCGAACGGCGCGAGGACGCCCTGCAGCTCCTGGGTAGCCTGGAGCGACTGCTGCGGGGCACGGGCTGAGGGTCCGTACGCCGGCCGTCACGCAGGAGTGACGGCCGGAGCGACGGGCAGGAGCCGGGGTGGCACCGGGCCGTTCCCGCGCCGAACCCCAGCGGAAGGACACAGCGTGAAGCTCGCTTTCTCGACCCTTGGAGTGCCGGGGATGCCGGTCGCCGACGTGGTGCGGCTCGCCTCCGCGAACGGCTACGAGGGGGTGGAACTGCGCGCCCACCCTGAGGAGCCGGTCCACCCCGGCCTCACCCGGGCCGAACGGGCCTTGGTGGCGGATGAGTTCAAGCGCGGCGGGGTCGAGATCCTGACCGTCGCCGGGTATGTGAGGGTCGCCGCCGAGGGCGAGGACGAGCCGGTGCTCGCGGCGCTCGCCGAGCTGGTGGAGCTGGCGCACGACCTGGGCGCGGCCAACGTCCGCGTCTTCCCGGGCGGCGGGGACCTGGACCCGGCGGAGGCCGACGCGATCGCCGCGCGACGGCTGGGGGCCGCCGCCCCGTACGCCGCCGACATGGACGTGCGGATCCTGCTGGAGACGCACGACTCGCACCGCGCCGGAGCGGATGTGGCCCGCGTGGCGGGGACCGTCGGGCACGGGCGGATCGGCGCGATCTGGGACGTCATGCACACCTGGCTGGCCGGTGAGGACCCCGCGGCGAGCCACGCGGTTCTGGCCCCGCACCTCGGATACGTGCAGGTGAAGGACATCGCCTCCGCCGAGGACACCACGCCGCTGGCCCTCGGCGCCGGGGTGCTGCCGCTGCAGGAGTGCCTGGACACACCGGCCGCCGACGGCTGGGTCTGCTGGGAGTACGAGAAGCGGTGGTACGCGGGGGCCGCCGAGCTGCCGGAGCTGCTGGCAGCCGGGCGGGAGTACCTGCTGCGGCTCGGCGCGCCGAAGCAGTAGCCCTCACCACTCCGGCGCACGGCGGGTGGTGACCCGTCGGGGCCCCGCCCGCTCTTCCGCGTGGGACACCGTTTTCGACGGCACCCTTGACTGGTAGTTACTTTCCATATATCCGTACCTTCTTGGAAGTTTCTTTCAGTACCGGAAGGGGCTCACGTGCACCACCGCACCTCCAGACGCACTCTCCTCACCGCCACCGCGGCGACCGCCGCGGCTGCGGCGACCGGCGTCGGCGCTCTGCCCGGCGCCGCGCAGGCAGCCGTGACCAGCACCTCCACGGACAGCCGTCTCAAGCGGCTCATCGCCCGGATGAGCCTGGAGGAGAAGGTCGGCCAGCTCTTCGTGATGCGGGTGTACGGGCACACCGCCACCGAGCCCGACCAGGCGGACGTCGACGCCAACCTCGCCGAGATCGGGGTACGTGACGCCGCGGAGCTGATCTCGACGTACCACGTCGGCGGGATCATCTACTTCGCCTGGGCCCACAACACCCGCGACCCGCACCAGATCGCCGGCCTCTCCAACGGCATCCAGCGGGCCGGGCTCGCCGGGCGCACCCCGTTGCCGCTCCTCGTCTCCACCGACCAGGAGCACGGCATCGTGTGCCGCGTCGGCGAGCCGGCGACGCTGCTGCCGGGCGCGATGGCCCTGGGCGCGGGCGGTTCACGCTCCGACGCGCGCACCGCGGGCCGGATCGCCGGGGCCGAGCTGGCGGCGCTGGGCATCAACCAGAACTACGCCCCGGACGCGGACGTCAACGTCAACCCGGCCAATCCTGTCATCGGCGTACGCTCCTTCGGCTCCGATCCGGACTCGGTCGCCGGGATGGTCACCGCGCAGGTGAAGGGGTACCAGAGCGCCGGGATCGCCTCCACGGCCAAGCACTTCCCCGGCCACGGGGACACCAGCACCGACAGCCACACCGGCCTGCCCGTCATCCACCACACCCGCGAGCAGTGGGCGGAGCTCGACGCCCCGCCGTTCCGGGCGGCCGTCGCCGCGGGCATCGACTCGATCATGACGGCGCACATCGTGGTGCCCGCCCTGGACCCGTCGGAGGACCCGGCCACCCTGTCGCGCCCGATCCTCACCGGCATCCTGCGCGAGGAGCTCGGTTACGACGGTGTCGTGGTCACCGACGCCCTGGGCATGGAGGGCGTCCGCACGAAGTACGGCGACGAGCGCGTTCCCGTCCTCGCGCTGCTGGCGGGCGTCGACCAGCTGCTCAACCCGCCGGACCTGAAGGTCGCCTGGAACGCCGTCCTGAACGCCGTGAGGAGCGGCGAGATCAGCGAGGCCCGCGTAGAGGAATCGATCCTGCGCATCCTGCGGCTCAAGACGAAGCTCGGGCTGTTCCGCGACCCGTACGTCACCCACCGGGGCGTCGACCGCACCGTGGGCGTCAGGTCGCACCTCGCCACCGCCGACCGGATCGCCGAGCGGACGACCACGCTGCTGGCCAACACGGGTTCGCTGCTGCCGCTCTCCCGCCGGTCCCACAGGAATCTCCTGGTGGTCGGGGCCGACCCGGCTTCGCCCTCCGGCACGACCGGCCCCCCGACCACCACGCTCGCCGGGGCGTTCGGGGAGCTGGGGTTCACGGCGACCGCGCTGTCCACCGGCACGGCACCCTCCCCGGCGAAGATCGCCGAGGCCGTGGCCGCGGCGGAGGGGAAGGACGCGGTGATCGTCGGTACGTACAACGTCTCGGCGTCCAGCTCGCAGCGCACGCTGGTCAGCGCACTCGCGGCGACCGGCGTACCGGTGATCACGGTCGCGATCCGCAATCCGTACGACATCGCCCAACTGGCCGGCACTGGTTACGCAGCGAGCCTCGCCGCGTACTCCTGGACGGACGTCGAGCTGCGGGCAGCCGCCCGTGTGATCGCGGGACGGGCCCGGCCGGAGGGCAGGCTGCCGGTCCCGGTGCAGCGGGCGGACGCCCCCGCCCAGGCGCTTTACCCCGTCGGTTACGGGCTGTCGTACCGGCGCTAGGACGGTGCGGCCGGTCGGGAAGGACAGGTGGGCCGTGTCCACCGGGTGTGGACAACACCCGGTGGACACGGCCCGTTCCGGTGCGGTGCGGGCTACGGCCGCAGCGTGCCCCGGTTCCGCTTCAGTTCGTCGTCCCGTACGTCCAGGCGCGCGTCGAACTTCGCGAGGGGCTTGGCCTTCGCCGGATCGGCCTCGACGGCCGCGGGCGCGACCCCGGCCCAGCGCAGGACGGCCGCGGTGGCGTTCGCCTTCTCGTCGGCCACGAGGCCGGCGATCTTGGAGCCGTGGTTGCCGCCCGGCACGGTGTAGACGTGGCTGTCCCTGGCGCCCTTGCCGAGGCGGAATGGCTCGGCACCCCAGGGGTCGTTCTCCCCGTAGACGTACAGCATGTGCCGGGCGTTGTTCTTCACCCAGTTGTCCACGTCCCGCATGACCGAGGGCTGGAACTTCATCGGGATCGAACGTGGCACGAAGCTGCGCGGCGGCTGGTAGCCGTAGCGGCTCAGGTTCCCGAGCCAGGGCTGCTCGATGTCGGGCGAACCGAGCTGGGTACCCGCCTGGTAGTAGTACGGCGTGTAGGTCGCGAGGCCCTGGTCGGCGTAGGCGGAGAAGCCCGAGATGCCGTCGACGGAGTCCCAGATCTCCTGGTCGGTGGCGTTCGGGGCGTCGGCCGGGACGGAGTCGCAGTCGGCGAGCAGGCTGTACTGCCAGTACGCCCAGACGTAGTCCATGACGACGGCCTCGTACGCCTTGTCGAGCGTGCCGACGGTGTCGAAGGTCAGTCCGTTCTCGGCGGCGTACGCCTCGAACTTCTTCTCCAGCGGCTCCCTGCGGACGAGGGCCTCACGCTGGACGCCGGCCAGCCGGTCCCGGCACTCCTTGGTGCCGACGCGTGCGAAGAACCGGTCGTACGCCGAATCCTCCTTGTTCACCACGTCGTTGGGGGCGACGTAGGCGACGACGCCGTCCATGTCCTTGGGGTAGAAGCGCTCGAAGTAGGTGGCGGTCATGCCGCCCTTGGAGCCGCCGGTGGTGATCCAGTTCTTCGAGTAGATCTTCTTCAGCGCCTTGAAGACCCGGTGCTGGTCGCTGGCGGCCTGCCAGATGTCGAGCTTCGACCAGTCGGCGGGCGCGGGGCGGGACGGGGTGAAGAACCGGTACTCCAGGGACACCTGGTTGCCGTCGATGATCTGCGTCGGCTCGCTGCGGCTGGGGTTCGTGGAGACGTTGTAGCCCCCGGTGTAGAAGACCGTCGGCCGGTTCGTGTCCTTGTGCAGCAGCGTGATGCGCTGCTGGAAGGTGCCCTTGGACGGGCGCTTGTGGTCGACGGGCTGGGTGTAGTTGAGGACGAAAAAGCGGTAGCCGGGGTAGGGCTTCTCCTCCACCAGGCTCATTCCCGGGATGGCCAGGATGCGGTCCTTGATGTCCTCGCTGCTGCTCTCGCCGCTGCCGACGGAGCCGCTGCTCTGCTTCTCGGCCGGTACCGCGGCGGTGGCCGCACCGGCCGAGGCGCCGGTCGCACTCACTGTGCCTATGAGCACCGCGAGCGACAGAACGCCTCTGAGCGACTTGCGCATGCAATCTCCCCTTGGTTCACGACAGTGGCCGTGAACCTAGCGGGGGTAACACCTGTCACGCCAGACCCGTCGGCGTGTCAGCACAGGATCCATCCCGTGGAGCCGGAGGAACTGCCCACCGAACCCGACGCGCGCACACACCGGTTCAGCGCGTGCACCGTGACCGGGCCGGCCAGCTTGGTGAATCTGCCGCTGTCGACGACCGCCCGGCCGCCGCGCGGCTGCAGCGACACCCGCATCGCCCGGCGTGCGCCCGGCTTCTTGGCGACGGTGACGGCGCACGCGTAGGCGCGGCTCTTGTAGACACGCAGCGAACCGGTGGAGAACGACACCGTTTTGACCAGCCGCCCGGAGCAGGCCGACGTGGCCTGCGCCGAGGCCGACCCGGTGGGTCCCAGCACCAGACCGAGGGCCCCGAGCAGCGGCAGGACGAGGAAGGCCGCCGCCATGCGCCGGCCCGCCCCCGGCCTTCCCCATGCTTTCGGTCCTGATGACCTCAGTGATCCCGCCACACCGTCCACCCCATCCGCCCGGCCCGCTTCATCGAACACATCGTCCCCCGCTGAACACACGTACGCATTGATGTACGACGCGGGGACGGTGCTTTCAGTTGCGGGACGGGGTCATACGCCGGCCGGGGTGTCCTCGCCCATGTCCTCGCCTATGAAGGTGCGCCACAGCCGCGCGTAGGCGCCTTCCCTGGCCAGCAGCTCGTCATGCGTGCCGTCCTCGGCGACCCTGCCCCGGTCCATCACCACGACCCGGTCGGCACGGGCCGCCGTCGTCAGCCGGTGGGCGACCACCAGCGTGGTCCGCCTGCCCGCAAGGCGGTCGGTGGCCTGGTTGACCTGGGCCTCGCTGGCCAGGTCGAGCGAGGCGGTGGCCTCGTCGAGCAGCAGGACGTCGGGGTCGACGAGTTCGGCGCGGGCCAGAGCGATCAGCTGCCGCTGGCCGGCCGAGAGGTTGCGTCCCCGTTCGGCGACCTCGTGCAGGTAGCCGTCCTGCAGAGTGGCGATCATGTCGTGCGCGCCGACCGCCCGGGCCGCTGCCTCCACCTGGGCGTCGGTGGCCTCCGGAAGTCCGTACGCGATGGCGTCACGGACCGTCCCCTCGAAGAGGTATGCCTCCTGCGGTACGACTCCGAGCCGGTGCCGGTACGCCGTCCTGTCGAGACGGCGCAGATCCGTACCGTCCGCGGTGACCCGTCCGCTCGTCGGGTCGTAGAAGCGGGCGACGAGCTTGACCAGCGTGGACTTGCCCGCGCCCGTCTCTCCGACGAAGGCGACCGTCTGGCCGGCCGGGATCCGCAGATCGATCCCGGTGAGGGCCTCCTCCTCACCGGCGTACGCGAACGACACGTCCTCGAACGCGATCTCCCCGCGGAGCGAGGTCACGTCCTGCGGCTTCTCGTGGTCGGCCGTGGAGGTCGGCTCCCGCAGGAGTTCCTGGATCCGGCCGAGGGAGACGCTGGCCTGCTGGTAGCCGTCGAAGACCTGGGAGAGCTGCTGCACGGGCGCGAAGAACAGGTCGATGTAGAGCAGGTAGGCGACCAGTGCGCCCGTGGTCAGCGTGCCGTTGTCGACCCGGCCGGCGCCGACGATCAGCACGGCAGCCGCCGCGACCGAGGCCAGCAGCTGGACGAAGGGGAAGTAGACGGAGATCAGCCACTGCCCGCGCACCCTGGCCTGGCGGTAGTGGTCGCTGCGCGCCGCGAACCGCTCGGCGCCGTCGCGCTCGCGCCGGAACGCCTGGACGATCCGCATCCCGGAGACGGACTCCTGGAGATCGGCGTTGACGACGCTGATGCGTGTCCGGGCGAGCTCGTACGCCTTCACGCTCTTGCGGCGGAAGAAGAACGTGCCGACGATCAGCACCGGCAGTGTCGCGAAGACGACCAGGGCCAGCTGGACGTCGAGGACGAGCAGGACGACGGTGATGCCGAAGAACGTGACGAGGGAGACGAAGGCGGTGACCAGACCGGTCTGCAGGAACGTGGACAGCGCGTCCACGTCCGTCGTCATCCGGGTCATGATCCGGCCGGTCAGCTCGCGCTCGTAGTAGTCGAGGCCGAGCCGCTGGAGCTGCGCGAAGATCTTGAGGCGCAGGGAGTACAGCACGCGCTCGCCGGTGCGGCCCGTCATCCGGGTCTCACCGATCTGGGCCACCCACTGCACGAGCACCGCGAGAAGCCCGAATCCGGCCGCCGCCCAGACCGCGCCGAGCGCCATCTTCGTGACGCCGTCGTCGATGCCGTGCCGGATCAGTACGGGCAGGAGCAGGCCCATGCCCGCGTCGACGGCGACCAGCGCCAGGCTCGCCAGCAGCGCGGCCCCGAAGCCGTGCAGCAGTCGGCGCAGGCCGTACGACTTCTCCGGGCGCACGGCGCTCGCCTCGTCGATGGCGGGGACGTCGGTGGCCGGCGGGAGTGCGTCGACCTGCGCCAGGAGCTCGGGGGTGGCGGGCATCCCCGCCGCCGCCGCGTCGCGCTGCTCCTCCTTGCGGATCCACAGCCCGGGGGTCACACCGCGCTCGGCGTCGAACTCCGCGTCCAGCTCCTCCTGGAGGGCGAAGTCGTCCTCGGGCTCCGCGATCGCCGAGGGCCGGTGTCCGGGAGAGGTGCCGCCCAGCTCGTCCGGGTCGGTGAGCAGCCGCCGGTAGAGCGCCGAGCGGCGCTCCAGCTCCGCGTGCGTGCCGATGTCGGCGAGCCGGCCCCGGTCGAGGACGGCGATGCGGTCGGCGAGGCCGAGCGTGGACCGGCGGTGAGCTATCAGCAGGGTCGTGCGGCCCTCCATGACCTGCGCCAGGACCTCGTGGATCTCGTGCTCGACGCGGGCGTCGACGGCGGAGGTGGCGTCGTCGAGGAGCAGCAGGCGGGGGTCGGTGAGGAGGGCGCGGGCGAGCGCGACGCGCTGGCGCTGGCCGCCGGAGAGGGTGAGCCCGTGCTCGCCGACCTTGGTCCCGTAGCCCTCGGGCAGTTCCGAGATGAAGCCGTGCGCCTGGGCGGCCCGCGCGGCCCGCTCGATCTGTTCCTGGGTGGCGCCCGGGTATCCGTACGCGATGTTGGCGCCCACGGACTCGGAGAAGAGGAAGCTGTCTTCCGGTACGAGCCCGATGGCGGCCCGCAGCGAGTCCTGCGTCAGCTCACGGACGTCGTGGCCACCGACCAGGACGGCGCCGTGCGAGACGTCGTAGAAGCGGGGCAGCAGGAGGGAGACGGTGGACTTGCCGCTGCCGGAGGCACCGACGACGGCGACCGTCTCGCCCGGCTCGATGGTGAGGGAGAAGCCGTCCAGGACCGGCCGCTCGTCGTCGTACCCGAAACGGACGTCGTCGAACTCCACGCGTGCGGGCGCGTCGGCCGGGAGCGTCCTGGTGCCGTCCTGCATGGACGGCTCGGTGTCGATCAGCTCCAGGACACGTTCCACACCGGCCCTGGCCTGCTGGCCGACGGTGAGGACCATGGCGAGCATCCGGACCGGTCCGACGAGCTGGGCGAGGTAGGTGGAGAAGGCGACGAACGTGCCGAGCGTGATCTCGCCCCGGGTGGCGAGCCAGCCACCGAGCGCCAGCATCGCGACCTGGCCGAGCGCGGGAACGGCCTGGAGCGCCGGGGTGTAGCGGGAGTTCAGCCGGATGGTGCGCAGCCGGCCCGCGAACAGCCTGCGGCTGACCTCGCGGAGCTTGCCGGTCTCCTGCTCCTCCTGGCCGAACCCCTTGACGACCCGGACCCCGGAGACGGCGCCGTCGACCACTCCGGCGACTGCGGCGGCCTGGCTCTGGGCGTACCAGGTGGCGGGGAAGAGGCGGGTCCTGGAACGGCGGGCGATGAACCACAGGGCGGGGGCGACGGCGAGCGCGACGAGGGTCAGGGGCAGCGAGAGCCACGCCATGATCACCAGGGAGATGAGGAAGAGGAGGATGTTCCCGATGGTCATCGGGAGCATGAAGAGGAGTCCCTGGATCAGCTGCAGGTCGCTGGTGGCCCGTCCGACGACCTGACCGGTGGAGAGCTCGTCCTGCCGCTTCCCGTCGAGCCGGGTGAGCGTGCTGTACATCTCGGTCCGCAGGTCGTGCTGCACGTCCAGGGCGAGCCGCCCGCCGTAGTAGCGGCGGATGAAGGTGGCGACGTAGACGAGGACGGCCGCACCGATGAGCAGGCCGGTCCACACACCGAGGGAGCGGGTGTGGCTGCCGACGACGTCGTCGATGATCACCTTGGTGATCAGCGGGACCAGGGCCATCACGCCCATGCCTGCGAGCGACGATCCGAGTGCCAGCACGACGTTGCGCCGGTAGCGCCACGCGTACCCGGTCAGCCTCCGGCCCCAGCCCGGTTCCGGGGTGTCGTCCTGCCGCCCGGCACCCTGGCCGGCGGCACCCGGTCCGGCCGTGCCCTGACGCGAGCGCCCTTGTTCCTCCACGCCCTGTTTCTCCGCGCCCGCCACCCGTGCCTCCTGATTCGCCCCGTTGCCCCGCCTGACCTACCGCATCTCCCCAACGCCGTCAGCAGCGGATTTCATCCTTCCGCAACAATTCTCGGCCCATGGGCGGAGGCGGGGGGCGGGTGGTCCTAGGACCACGGCCGGCCGGCGGCGGTGGCCGGGATCAGCCGTGCGCGAGGCGATCGGGCCCGATGTCCCGGTGGACGGCCCTGGAGACGGCCTGAATGGTGTCGATGCCGTCCTCCATCGTCTTGTTGTCCTGCGTCAGCACGGTGATCACGTAGTCGTGGCCCTTGCCGCTGAACGCTCCGACGCTGTGCACCCGCCAGCCGTGGGTGGACCGCTCCAGCCAGCCGTTCTTGAGCTGTACGGTCGCGTCGCCCGGGGCGCCGGCCGGAACGCCCCAGCGCTGTTCCGGCACGACCTTGCGCATCCGCTCCAGGAGGAAGGTCCGCGAGCTGTCGTCGAGGACCTTGTTCCTGGCGGTCACCAGCGTCAGCAGGCGCTGTTCGTCGTGGGCGGTGATCTGCGTGAGCCCCCATGCGCCCTCGGCGTCCAGTGCCGTGCGGGTCATGCCCGCCGCCTTGAGGAAGCCCTTGACCTTCGCGGGGCCCAGCTGGTCCCAGAGCTCACTGGTCGCGTCGTTGTCCGACTTGGTGATCATGGCCGTGGAGAGCTCGCCCTCGTGCGGGGTGAGCGGCCGCTTCGCTTTCTGCGCGTCCCAGAGCAGTGCGGCGAGGACCGTGACCTTGACGACGCTCGCCGAGTCCACCTGCTGGGTGGGCCGCAGCGTGCAGCTCGTGTGCGTCCGGTGGTCCTGCACCGCGAGGGCGGTGGTGGACCTGTGCCCCTCGAGGGCTGCGGTGATGTCTCCGGACAGCTTCGCGGCGAGCCCCGCACGGTCCGAGGCGCAGGAGACGGCGGGGGCCGGGGCCGGGGCCGGGGCCGCGGTGGCGGGCGACGCCGCCAGGGCCGCCGGGACGAGAACGCCGACGGTCAGGGCGGACCGGAGGGCACGGGAGCACCGGGGCACTCGCTGGTGAGTCATGCCGTCCTCCGCACCGTCTCGCTGGTCGCTCCGACGGAGCACCCGGACATGGTGCATGAACAAGGACAAAACGACCTATGGCCTGGGACACAGCCGGATGCGCCCCCGGTGCCGGGCCCCGCGGCGCCTGGCCTCCGGGCCGGGTGCCGTGACCGACACCACGCCGCTTCCCCCGCCGACACCGCCCCGTTCCCCCGCCGGGTCAGAGCCGGAAGCCGGTCCGGCCCCGGAGTGGGTCGCGCTCAGAGGTGCGTCGGCTCGAACATCCTCAGCAGCGCGGGAAGCACCACGACCGACGGCCCGGGGGCCGCGAGGGCCCTGCCGAGGTCCGCGGCCAGGGACTCCGGCGACGTCCGGACCGCGGGAACGCCGAAGGACTCGGCGAGGGCGACGAAGTCCGGGCGGGAGAGCTCGGTCGCGGTGGCCTCTCCGAAGGCTCCCGTCATGTACTCGCGGAGGATGCCGTAGCCGCCGTCGTCGACGATCAGCCAGGTGACGGGCAGGTCGTACTGCCGGGCGGTGGCGAGCTCGGCGATCGAGTACATCGCGCCGCCGTCCCCCGATACGGCGAGCACCGGCCTGGTCCGGTCGGCCGCCGCGGCGCCGATCGCGGCGGGGAAGCCGTATCCGAGACCGCCCGCGCCCTGTGCCGAGTGCATCGTGTTCGGATGGCGGGCGTCGAAGGCGGACCAGGCCCAGTAGGCCAGGATCGTCATGTCCCAGAAGCTGGGCGAGGTGTCGGGCAGTGCTTCGCGGACCGAGGCCAGCACCTGCTGCTCCAGGGTGAGGTCCTGAGCCTCGATACGGTCGTGGACCTTCTCCAGCAGCGCCCGTACGCGGTCCGCCGCACCCTCGTCCTCGCGGGGCTCCACCGCGTCCAGGAGGTCGGCGAGAGCCTCGCGGGCGTCGGAGTGGATGCCGAGCGCGGGGTGGTTGGACTCCAGCTTCCCGGCGTCGGCCTCGATCTGGACGACCCGGCCGCGCGGGGCGAACGTGTGGTAGTTCGAGGAGAGCTCCCCGAGCCCGGAGCCGACGACCAGCAGCACGTCCGCCGACTCCAGGAAGTCCGTGGTGTACCGGTCCTCCAGCCAGGACCGGAGGGACAGCGGGTGCTCCCAGGGGAAGGCGCCCTTGCCGCCGAAGGTGGTGACGACCGGGGCGTCGATCTTCTCCGCGAGCGCGCGCAGCTTGCCGGCAGCGTCGGACCGGACGACTCCGCCGCCCGCGATGATCGCCGGACGTTCGGCGTTCGACAGGAGGTGCGCGGCCACGAGGGTCAGCTCCGGCCGCGGGTACAGCTCGCGCGGGGTGGCGTCGAGGGCGCTGACGACGGGCAGGACCGTCTCGGCGAGCAGCACGTCCTGCGGGATCTCCACCCAGACCGGGCCGTGCGGAGCGGTCAGCGCCGACTCCCACGCGGCGGCGACCGCGGACGGGATCTGCGAGGCCGTGCGCACGGTGTGCACGGACTTCACGATGTCGCGGAAGGACGCCTTCTGGTCACGGAGCTCGTGCAGATAGCCGTGGCGTCCGCCGCCCAGCCCGGCGGTGGGGATCTGGCTGGAGATCGCCAGCACGGGCGCGGACGCCGCTGCCGCCTCCTGGAGCGCGGCCAGGGAGGTCAGTGCGCCGGGGCCGGTGGAGAGCAGCAGGGGTGCGACCTCGCCGGTGATCCGGCCGTAGGCGTCGGCGGCGAAGCCCGCGTTGTTCTCGACGCGCAGCCCGAGGTACGACAGCGAGGAGCGGCGCAGCGCGTCGAACATGCCGAGCGCGTGCTGGCCGGGCAGCCCGAACACGGTGGTGGCACCGAGGCCCTGGAGGGTCTCGACGACCAGATCGCCGCCGTTGCGGCCGGCCGGGGGCCGCAGGGCCGCCTCGGCCTGCGCGGCGGTGAGCCGAGGCCGGTCGTCGTGGTCGTGGCTCACTTGGTACGGCCTTCCGCGATCTGGCGGGACATGATCGTCGTCAGCTCGTACGCCGTGTGCGAGGCGGCGACGGAGGTGATCTCCGCGTGATCGTAGGCCGGGGCGACCTCGACGAGGTCGGCCGAGACCAGGTGGCACGACGACAGCCCGCGCAGGATCTCCAGGAGCTCGCGCGAGGTGAGGCCGCCCGCCTCGGGGGTGCCGGTGCCGGGGGCGTGCGCCGGGTCGAGCACGTCGATGTCGATGGAGATGTAGAGCGGCCGGTCGCCGATGCGCTGCCGCAGCTGGTCCGTGATCTCGTCGACGCCGCGCCGCATGACGTCGGCGGAGGTGACGATGCCGAAGCCCATCTTGGCGTCGTCGGTGAGGTCCTGCTTGCCGTACAGCGGGCCTCGGGTGCCGACGTGGGACAGCGCCTCGGTGTCGAGGATGCCCTCCTCGACGGCGCGGCGGAACGGGGTGCCGTGGGTGTACTCGGCGCCGAAGTAGGTGTCCCAGGTGTCCAGGTGGGCGTCGAAGTGGAGCAGGGCGACGGGTCCGTGCCTCTTGGCGACGGAACGCAGCAGGGGCAGCGCGATGGTGTGGTCCCCGCCGAGTGTCATCAGCCGGGCGCCGGTGGAGAGCAGGTCGTCGGCGGCGGCCTCGACGGTCTCGACGGCCTCGTTGATGTTGAAGGGGTTCGCGGCGATGTCGCCGGCGTCGGCGACCTGGGCGAGGGCGAACGGGGAGGCGTCCTGCGCCGGGTTGTAGGGGCGCAGGAGCCGCGAGGCCTCGCGGATGGCGTTGCCGCCGAAGCGGGCACCCGGACGGTAGGAGACACCGGAGTCGAAAGGCACGCCGACGACGGCGACGTCGGCGGTGCCGACCTCGTCGAGCCGCGGCAGCCGGGCGAAGGTCGCGGGCCCGGCGTACCGGGGCACGCGCGAGGAGTCGATCGGGCCGCGCGGCGTCTCGTTGCTGCTCATGGGTGCGGGTGCCTTTCGTTCGGTGATGCACGCCTTGTGGGCGTTCATACGGTATTCAGTCTGCCAGGGCCCGGTCGGGGCCCGGTTTCGGTGGCCGCCGGTCAGACGGTGACCGGCTCGGGGGCGGCCGGGTCCTCGGCCCCCCGTCCGGCCAGGCGCTCGCGCCACGCGGTCAGCACGGCGGGGTCGGTCGCCTTCGTCGCCAGCGAGACGACGACGTACACGGCGAGCGAGGCGATCAGCCCGTAGTAGACCGGCTCGTTGGCGAGGATTCCGTATCCCGCCATCAGCCCGGTCACCGACGCACCGCCGACCGCCACGGCGGCGAGCGCGCCCGCCGCCGTGCCCCGGCGCCAGAGCAGACCGCCGAGGATCGGCACCAGCAGCCCGCCGACCAGCAGGTTGTAGGCGACGGTCAGCGCCTCGACGACGTTGTTGAGCGCGATGGCGATCACGATGACAGCGACGCCCATGATGAGGATGAAGGCACGGTTGCCCCTGACCTCGTCCCGTTCCTCGCCGTCCTTGGCGACCACGCCCCGGAGCCGCGACCAGATGTCGTTGTTGGCCACGGTCGCGCAGGCGATCAGCGCGCCGGAGGAGGTGGACATCACCGCGGCGAGCGCGGCGGCCAGCACCAGTCCGCGTACACCGACGGGCAGTTCGTCCTTCACGATCGTCGCGAACGCCGCGTCCGCGCTGGGCAGCTTCGGGTACATCACCTTGGCCGCCGTACCGATGACGGCGCCGGCGAGCGCGTACACCAGACAGTAGGTACCGGCGACGGTCCCGCCCCAGCGGGCCGTGCTGTCACTGCGGGCCGTGAACACGCGCTGCCAGATGTCCTGGCCGATCAGCATGCCGAACGTGTAGATCAGGACATACGTGAAGATCGTCTCGCCGCCTATGCCCAGCGGGTCGAAGTACTCCGTGGGCAGCTTCGCCTTCATCTCGCCGAAGCCGCCCGCCTTGACGACGGCGATCGGCAGGAGCAGGAGCAGGACGCCGATCGTCTTGACCACGAACTGCACCATGTCGGTGACCGTGATCGACCACATGCCCCCGAGCGTCGAGTACGCGACGACGATCGTGCCGCCGAGGATGATCGCGACGGTCCGGTTCACGTCGAACAGGACGTCGAAGATGGTGGCGTAGGCGATGGTCGAGGTGACCGCGAGCATCAGCGTGTACGCCCACATGACGACACCGGAAATGACCCCGGCCCGGCCGCCGTAACGCAGGTCGAGCATCTCGGAGACGGTGTAGACCTTCAGCCGGGCGATGCGGGCGGAGAAGAAGACGGACAGGGCGAGCAGCCCGAGGCCGATCGTGAAGACCATCCAGGCACCGGAGAGCCCGTACTGGTAGCCGAGGCCCACTCCGCCGATCGTCGAGGCACCGCCGAGGACGATCGCGGCCATGGTGCCGGAGTACATCCAGGGGCCGAGCCGCCGTCCGGCCACCAGGAACTCGCTCTTGGACTTGGCGCGGCGCATGCCCCACCAGCCCATGGCGAGCATGCCGACCAGATAGACCACGATCACCGCGTAGTCGACAGCCATGGGTTTCCTCCGTCTCGTTCGCACTCAGGGTGGGGTGTGGTGGGGAAGACGGTAGGTGGCCGAAAGCCGACGCTGAAGTGTACGTTTCCTCCATCCTCGCCCCACCGAGTGGATGGACCATCCATGCCGGACTCCCCCGCCGGACCTCCCACCCCTGCCGTCCCGCTGCCCGAACTGCTCGGCAGGGAGGAGCTCGGGCTGCGCCGTATCGCGGGGCCGGAGCGGGCGGACCTGCTGTGGGTGCACACCTCGGAGATGGCCGACCCGTACCCGTATCTGCTCGGCGGTGAGCTGCTGCTGACCGCCGGGGTCCAGCTGTCGGACGCGGACACCTATGTGGCCCGGCTCGTGCAGGCGGGGGCGGCGGCGCTCGGCTTCGGGTTGGCACCGGTGCACGACACGGTGCCGTCCGACCTGGTGGAGGCGTGCGACCGGCACGGACTGCCCCTGCTGGAGGTGCCTCCCGGGACCCGCTTCACCGCGATCGCCCGGGCCGTGTGGCGGCTGATGGCGGAGGCGCGGCACCGTGAGCTGCGCAGGGTGACCCGCGCCCAGCAGGCACTGGCGACGGCGGCGGCCCGCCCCGACCCGGTGCCCGCGGTGCTGCACCAGCTCGCCGTACAGCTGGACGGCCGGGTCGCGCTCCTCACGGCGGACGGCGGTGTGCTGCACGCGGCGGGCGGGCATCCGGCACCGGACGTGCGGACGGCACTGGCACGGCTGGCCAGGGTGGTGGCCCCCGCCCCGCCCACGGCCGGCACGGGCCCGGCGCCCGGCCGGACACCGAGCCCTTCGTCGGCCACCGACACCAGGGGCGGCACCCACCTGTTCGCGTACGCGCTCGGCGGCGGGCAGGGACTGGCCCTCGCCCTGGCGACGCCCCGCCGCGACACCGGCGACCACACCGTCGCGGGAATCGCCGTCGTGCTGCTCTCCCTGCTCACCGCCCCGCACCAGGGCGCCGACGCGGCGGGCCGCTCGGCGGCACTCGTGCGGCTCCTGCTGGGCGCGGCACCCGAGGACGTGGCCCCACTGCTGGGCGACGGCGGCTCCTGGACGGTGGTGCACGCCCGCCGCACCGACGGCGCCCCGGCCGGCCCGCTGAACGCCGCCGCACTCGGCGCGGCGCTGGGCTCGGCCCTGGCGGACGTGGACCGCGAGACCGTACGGATCCTGCTCCCCGGCCCTCACGAGGCGGTGGCCCCGCAGCCCGGCTGGACCCTCGGCGTCTCCGGATCCGTCCCGGTGACCGCCCTGCCCGACGCCGAAGGCCAGGCGTCCCGCGCCCTGGGCCACGCCGAGGCGACCCGCGTTCCGCTGACCACGCACCACCCCGTCGCCGGAGGCCTGTCCGGCCTCGTCCCGGCCGACCGCGCCGAGGCCCACGCCCGCGCCCTGCTGGCCCCCCTCACCGAACCCCTGGCCGGTACCCTGCGCTGCTGGCTGAGCCTCCACGGCAACTGGGACCGGACAGCGGTGGCCCTGCGGATCCACCGCAACACGGTCCGCCAGCGCATCGCCCGGTGCGCGGCGCTGCTGGACGCGGACCTGGACGACATGGACGTACGGACGGAGCTGTGGTTCGCGCTGCGCGACCGCGCGCCGCGCCCCTGAGGCACCTCGACGGCGCCCACCCGGCCCCGCTCAGGCGCCGCGGCTTCGCAGAATTCCTTCGACGCCCAGCAGAAAGGTCTCGGAGATCAGTTTCGGGTCGAAGAGGCAGCCCGCGGCCATGGCGCCGTCCCGGAGCATGACGAAGTGCCGGCCGGCTTCGGCGGCGGGAGCGTCTCCGACCTGCCCCAGCAGCTCGGTGACGGTGTCCAGGAACCACTGGCGGTGGGCCAGGACCGCTCGGTGAATGGCGTGGGTGGGGTCGGGGTATTCGGCTGCCGCGTTGAGGAAGGCGCAGCCGCGGAACCCTGGGCTCTGGATGCCCCCGGTGATGAACCGGCCGACTGCCCGGACCCCTTCGGCCGAGGACCGCTCACCCGCCCGAGCGGCATCGACCCCCGCCCGGATTCCCCGGTCGGCCTGGTCGAGGTAGGCGAGGACGAGCTCTTCCTTGCCCGCGAAATGCCGGTACAGCGTGGCACGGGTGACCTGCGCCTCCGCGATGATCCGGTCGACGCCGACGGAGTGGATCCCCTCCGCGTAGAAGAGTCCGGTCGCCGTGCCGAGCAGCCGCGCTCGCGCAGCCGACCTGCTGCCTCCTGTGCCCTCACTCATGACGTCAGACTACCGCACCGACGAGGGAGAACGTTCGGTCTTGACAGCATCCCGGCGCACCCTCTTGAATACGGAACGAGACCGAACGTTCTCCCTCAGGTTTCGGCCTGACTGCACCCCTGCAACCCCCGCGTCCGACTCGGCCGCGAGCGCCGCAGGAGCGTCGGGATCAGCGCACACACCGGACAGGCCGATGCCCCACGCCGTGGCGGCCGGCCGCTCCGGCACGGCTACGCGTCCGACCGAGCAAGCGATGCGAGCCCCGCACGACCCAGCCGAGACCGACTTCAACACGCCCTGCCCGAAAGGAACTTCCGTGGAAACTCTCGTCGGAACCGCCCCTGTCAGCGTTCCCGCCGCCCTGCGCAAGCTGTACTTCCTGCGCTTCGCGTTCGCCGCGGTGTGGGCCGCTCTCCTGTTCACGACCGCCGACACTTTGGGCGCGCCCACCGCCACGTTGCTGGTGATCTACCCCTTGTTCGACGTGGCGTGCGCGATCGTCGACATCAGGTCGGCCCGGGTGAACGGCCAAGCGGTGCGCGGCCTGTACGTGAACGTCGCGCTCAGCGCCCTCACCGTTGCCGGGCTGGCCTTCGCCGCCACATCCGGCATCCCCGCCGTCCTGCGGGTCTGGGGCGCGTGGGCCGTCACCGCCGGCATCGTCCAGCTCGTCGTCGGCGCCGCCCGGCGCCGGCTCGGCGGCCAGTGGGCGATGATCGCCAGCGGCTTCATCTCCACCCTCGCCGGCGCTTCGTTCGTCGCCCAGGCGGGCAAGGACGGCGCCTCCCTGAGCAGCTTGGCGGGCTATGCCTTCCTCGGCGGGGTCTTCTTCCTCGTCTCCGCCCTCCGTCTGGGACGCACACGCACGAAGGCGTGACCCCGGCCCCGTGCACCACGGCCCGTCAGGCCCGCCCCCGACGGTGCCCGCGGCCTCCCGCGATGAACGGCACCCAGCCCGTCCCGGCGTCGCACACCGCGAGGGCGGTCGGCGACTCACGAATGGCTGAGGATCACCACCAGCGCTGTCACTTCAGCGAGGAGCTGCGCGGCGAACGCGACCCGGCGCGTCCGCACCTCGATCGCCACCAGTACGACGACACAGGCCACAGCACCCACGCCGAGGCCGCACGTGAACAGCCATCCGGGAAGGGGTGTGCCGCACTCCTCGCCGTAGGTCAGACAGCGGCCGGCCGTTTCGGAGGAAAGGGTGAGGAACCCGGCCACCAGTGCTGCGGGGAGGAAGAGGACGGCGGACAGGATGGACCGGAAGCGGGTGCGATCCGTGGCCTCTCCGGTCACGGGCTCGGGCGGTGGCGCTATTTCCTTCATGCGTCGATCAAACTCCCGATCCCGGAGGGCGACAACGGTCGGCGTACTCAGAGCAGCGGGCGGAAGGTACTCAGCCGGCATGATCCTCGGGCCGGGCGGCGGGCCGGGGCCGGCTGTCGGCCGGCACCCGCCCGCCTCCGGGCCACAGGCCCTCGGTGATACGTGTCCCCGGGCTCCTGGGCAGGGCCTTCGCACTGACTCCGCCCACCACACGCCGTGCCGTCCCACACCGGGGACCGCGTGCCGCAGCCCCGCCGTGAGGCTGCGTCAGCCAGGCCGTGGCCGCGCCCCCCGCGGACACCTGGCCCGCCGACCCGCACCGGGCGACGGTTCAGCGGATTCTTGCGAGGAACCCCGGCCGTTCACGCCCGGGAGGAATCGCCTCCCGTGGTTGCAACTCGGAGCGTCGTGGTGTCGTGACCGGCGGAGTCGGTGAAATCGAGTCGGCGAGGAGCGTCGGGACGGCCGGCCCGGCGGAGCCGGACGTGGAAGCTCAGCCGGGGCGCTTCTGGTTCTCGATGTACTCCTTGATCACTTCGAGTGGAGCCCCACCGGCGGAAGCGGCGAAGTAGGACGGGGACCAGAAGTGGTCGCCCCACAGGTAGCGGCGGATGTGGGCGGGGAACTCCTGGCGCAGTCGGCGGGCGGAGACGCCCTTGAGGGAGCCGACCAGCCGGGACAGTGCGATCTTGGGGGGATAGTGGACCAGGAGATGGACGTGGTCGGTTTCGCCGTTGAACTCGGTCAGCTCAGCGCGGAAGTCGGTGCAGACGTCCCGCATGATCTCCTCGCATCGGACGAGGATCTCGTCGGTGAAGGGGCCGCGTCGGTACTTCGGGGTGAAGACCAAGTGCACGTGGAGGCTGTGGACAACTGTTCTACCCCTCCTCAGATCGGGGTTTGGTTCCCATCGAGGTGACATGGACTGATTGTAGGAGTGTTAGCCTCGCCGCCATGAAGCTGGTGGTGCGGGTCAAACTCCTACCGACGCCCTTACAGGCGGCGGCACTTGAGGCAACCCTGCACGTCTGCAACGAGGCTGCTTCCTGGGCCGCGCAGGTCGCCTTCGAGGAGGGCGTGCACCGCCCCCTGGGCCTGCGCAAGCACACCTACACCGAGATCAGACAACGCTGGGGACTGGGGGCGCAGGCCGCCCAGCACGCGATCAAGAAGACCTGTGACGCCTACACCGCCTTGAAGGCCAACCTCCGGGGCGGCCGGTACGGCCGGCCCGGCACCCAGCGCCACACCCGCGCCTCGGGCAAGCCGGTCACTTTCCGCAAGAACGCGGCCCAGCCCTACGACGACCGCATGCTGTCCTGGCAGCACCAGGCCCGCACGGTCTCCATCTGGACCACGGCGGGCCGGTTGAAGGGCATGGCGTTCACCGGGCAGGCGGAGCAGCTGGCTGTGCTGGCCGGACACCGCCACGGCGAGTCCGACCTGGTCCGCCAGGGCGGGAAGTGGTTCCTGATCGCGACCTGCGAGATCCCCGAGAAGACCCTCAACGCTCACCCGGTGGGCTTCGTCGGGGTCGACCTGGGGATCGTGAACATCGCCGCCACCTCCGACGGCGAGCGCCACTCCGGGCGCTGGATCAACCGCAAGCGCACGAACGACCGGGCGCTGCGCTCCAAGCTCCAGAAGAAGGGCACGAAGTCCGCGAAGCGGCGGGCGAAGAAGTACGCGGGCAAGGAAGCCCGCCGCAACAAGGACATCAACCACAAGATTTCGAAGCGGATCGTGGCGGAGGCTGAACGCACCGGTCGTGGGATCGCCCTGGAAGAACTGACGGGTATCCGCGAGCGGGCACGGCTGAGAAAGCCCCAACGCACCACGCTCCACTCCTGGCCCTTCGCCCAGCTCGGCTCCTTCATCGCCTACAAGGCGAAGAAGGCCGGAGTGCCGGTGATCTACATTGACCCGGCGTACACCAGCCAGGAATGCTCCCGGTGCCACCACACCGCACGCACCAACCGGCCTACCCAGGCCCGCTTCGCGTGCACGTCCTGCGGCTTCGTCGAGCACGCGGACCACAACTCGTCCCACAACATCACCCGAAGAGGGTGGATGGCATGGGTCTGCGGGGCCCGGTCAACGGCCCCAGCCCTCACGCTCATCGCGTGAGAGCCGGACGCAGCCGGGACCCATCACAGCCAGTGATGACCCGAGCAGCAAGCCCGGGACCTCAGTCCCGGGTAGTTGACCCCTTGTTGACCTTGATGACGACGGTGCTGCACACCTTGTCGGCGAAGGTCTGCTTCTTCTCGTCCCACAGCGGCCACAGCCATCCGATGTAGCAGGCGACGCTGTCCAGGAAGTGGGCGAGCTTGCGCACGAGCGCCATGCCGAAGCCCAGCGTCCAGCCGTCGGCCTCCCTGTGCACGCTGATGCCGAGGACCTTCTTGCCGATCGACTGACCGGTCTTGCCCTCCAGGTAGAGCTGGTAGATGGCCATGCCGAGGGCGTAGATCAGGCCGATCATGAAGAAGGGCCCGGGCTGGGCGTTCGCCGGGTCGTCGCTGGCGGCGAGGTCGATGAAGCCGAGCGCGTACATCGGGCCGGCGATGATCAGCATGTCGAGCAGGTACGCGCCGACGCGCTGCCCCCAGTGGGCCAGCGGCGGCAGCCCTGCCCCCGGCATGCCGGGTATCCCGGCCGGCGGGTAGGCCCCGTACGGCTGCTGCGGATAGCCGTACTGAGGGGGCACGCCCTGCGGCGCCTGCTGCGGATACCCGGGCTGGCCTTGCGGAGGCTGCTGGCTGTACGGGTTGTTGGGATCGCCGAAGCTCATGGGGAGGTTTCTCCAGTTCAAGGTGGGGACGGTGCGGCCTGAGCAGAGGGCTCTTTCACGCCACTGACTGTTGCCCCCGTGCAGCCGCGGCCCTGCTGCGCGCGTCGCGTTGACAAGACCGGCCGCTCATCTAATCCGATCAACAGAGTTCGCGTCCACTGGATGTTCGGTGCCCTGCCACATCGGCCGCCATGACGGCCCCTCACCGGGCGTTCAGCGTGAACCACGACATCGAGCGTCCCGTTTCTCTCCGCCCCTGGGGACGGTGCGCCGTGGGCGCTGACACGTCCGACCACAACAGCGCGCTCGCCCCGAGGCGTCGCCCACATCGATGTCTGTTCCCGGCCATCCGGGTCAGCACGGGGCACGGGAGTCACGGCCACAATCCTGTGCCGGGGCGGCCGGACGCTGCGCTCGACCGGGCCCGGGGCAACCCTCCTGCCTACAGGGGCAGGTGCGCCGGTGCGGCGCCGCTCCCGTCCGGCTTGAGGGACATCCGAACGAGATTCCCCGCCTCACTGATCAGCAGGTCCGGCACATGGTCCTCGTAGAAGCGGATCTGCCCGATGACGCCCTCGGTGCAGGAGTGCTGGGCCAGCCACGCCAGGAGCCGGTCCAGGTCGGGGAGGGATTCTGCGTGCACTTCCTGGCGTGCCGTGAGAGCCCATCCGTCGCCTGTTCGGTGCAGCTCGCCCACCAGCAGCCCTCCGATGCGCGCCGCCGGTCCGCGCTCGGAGAGGAGAGGGAACGCGTCGCCCGGTCCCTCCGGCTCGCCCGGTCCGTCCGGACCTACCGTCGGGACGTCCGCCGTTCCCTCCGGCAGCCCGGTGCCCGTGCCGGTAGCGACGCCGAGATGCCGTCGCAGCTCGTCCACGACCGCGCCCGGTGTCGTGGCACGAAGGTTCAGAGCGAGGTCAACCGCGTACAAGTCCCCCATCCCGGCAGCCTAGTCATTCGCGGTCGTCGGGGAAATGAGAGGAAGCCACTGCGGCGTTCTGCTAGGAATCGAGTTCCCACCCAGCCGTGAGGACTTGGATGCCATGCCCCGTGCCGTCACACTCATCCGATCCACCGCCCTGTCCGACGTGGCCGAGTACGCCTACGCCGCCACCGCCCCCGCCGAGGCCCGGTTGATCTTCCTCGCCGGGGCGTGCCCGCTGAACGAGGACGGGTCCACAGCAGCCGTCGGCGACTACGCCGGCCAGGCGGCGAAGGCCCTCGAGAACATGCGGATCGCGCTCGCCGCGGCGGGGGCCGGCCTGCAGGACGTCGTGAGCACGCGCGTGCTGGTGGCTTCCACGCGGCAGGAGGACCTGGTGACCGCGTGGCAGGTGGTCCGGGACGCGTTCGGCGACCACGACGTCCCGAGTACGTTGCTCGGCGTCACCGTCCTCGGATACGACGGCCAACTGGTGGAGATCGAAGGTGTCGCCGCCGTGCTCGACTCCTGAACTCCCCTTCTCCCAGCACCTTCTCGACGGCGAGGGCGCGCCGGCCGAGGCGCAGGTGCGCGGGGTCGGCGGGCGGAATGTATCCGCCGTGTATGCCCGCCTCCTTGAATCCCCGTGTCACCCGAGGACAAGGGGAGAACCATGCAGAGGAATTTCCGCCGGTCGCTGATCGCCACGAGCGCGTTCGCGGCCGCCGTGCTCACCGCTCCGGTCGCCGCCGCGGCGCCGGTCGTGGACTCGTCGGAAGCCGCCGTCGCCGCACGGCCGGCCTTCAAGATGCCCTTCGAGTGCAACCAGACGTGGCTCGGCAGCAACTGGTCCGGGCACAGCCCCGGGCACTCGATCGACTGGAACCACTACGACGCGAACGGCACCCCGGACGACCTGGGTCGCCGGGTGTTCGCGAGTGCAGGTGGCACGGTCCTCGAGTCGTACTACTCGACGGGCGCCGGATACGGGAACACGATAGTCATCGGTCACGGGGGTGGCTGGCAGACGCGGTACGCCCATCTGAAGACGCGTTCGGTGCAGGCGGGCGACTCGGTGAACGTGGGCCAGAAGATCGGCGAGGTCGGCGAGACGTCCGCCCTCTACGACATCACCCCGCACCTGCATTACGAGCAGAAGCTCAACGGGGCGGTCGTCGTCGCGGTCGTCCAGGGGGTCACGTGGAGCGACTACCTCAAGCGCAACCAGGTCAGCAAGAACAGATGCTGACCCACCACCGGGTGCCGGCGGGAGGACGGACCGGCACCCGGTGACCCCCGTGCCGGGTGCGGGTGCGACGGCGGTCGCACCCGCACCCGTCCCCGTCGGCACCGCTCAGCGCATCGAGCGGAGTTTGCCGTCCACCAGTCCCGCCTCGTCGGGCAGGCCCAGGCGGCGCCAGGTCGCGAGGGAGCGGTGGAAGTAGTGCCGCGCGGTCTGCTTGCGGCCGGTCGCGTCGTGCAACTCGCCCAGCAGGCCAGCGACCCGGGCCTCGGCGCGGCGGTCCCCGAGCTGCTGCTGCACAGCGAGTGCTCCGATCAACAGGGCCGACGCCTCACCGGAGTCGCCCTGCCGCAAGCAGAGTTCGGCGACGCTCTGCTGCACGTATGCGGCGCAGTGCAGGTCGGCCAGCTCGTCGAAGATGCCGAGGGCGCGCTCCAGTTCGCCACGCGCCGACTGCGGTTCGCCGCGCAGTTCGTGCAGTACGGCGAGCCGGCGGCGCACCTGTGCCTCGCGGTGCCGGTCCCCATCGGCCCGGGACAGCTCCAGGGCCCCGCTCAACCAGCCGGCCGCCTCCTCCGGGTCCCCGCGTTCCAGCCAGACGGACGCGATCGCGTTGCGTGCCACCGCTTCGCCGTGCCGGTCGCCGGCCTCGGTGAAGTCCTGCAGCGCGGCGGTGAACGTCCCGAGCGCGATGTCGAGATCGCCCATGACGCGGTGGACCGAGCCGGACCCCACCGCGGCGACCGCCTCCCCCGTCGGGTGACCGAGCTCGGCGAAGAGCGCCCTGGCCCGGTCGAAGGAGGCGAGCGCGTCCGCGTACCGGTCCTGGTAGAGATGGAGCTGGCCGAGGTTGCGCAGCAGGGCCGCCGCCCTGACGTCGTCGTGATGCGGCATGGCGTCGAGCACGAGCCGGTGGGTCCGCAGCCAGTCCCCGTAGTAGCCGCGCATGTCGAAGAATCCCGCCAGTTCGATCGCGAGGTCGGCGGCCCGGTCGGTCCGCCCGAGCCGGACGGCCGCGTCGACGGCGGCGACGAGGTTGCGGTGCTCACTCTCGAACCAGTCCACGGGCCGGGCGCGCACCGTGCCGGCGACGGCCTGTGCCGGCCCGTCCGGCAGGCCACGTCCGTCGGGCCCGCCCAGCACACCGAGGAAGCGGGTGGGCATGGCGGCGTTGGCGGTGCGGGCGAGGGCGGTGAGGGCGTCTATGACGTGGAGACGCCTGCGCAGGCGTACGTCCTGATCGTCCGTCAGGGCCAGTTCCCGGGCGTAGGACCGCAGCAGATCGTGCATGCGGTAACGGTTCAGGCCGAGTCGGTCCCTTCCCACGACCTCGACGAGGTGTTCGTCCAGCAGGGTCTCCAGGCCTCCCACCGTCTCACTCCCCCACCCGGTCGCCACGTCGACGAGCCAGCCCGGGACCGCGTCGTCGGGCAGGTCGCCGAACGTACGGAAGGCGTGGGCTGCGGGCTCCGGCAGGTGGCGGTAGCTGAGCTCGGCGCCGGCCCGCACCTCCAGCTCACCGGGGCGTACCGCCCCGAGGCGACCGCGTTCGTCGCGCAGCGAGTCGGCCAGCGTGCCGACGCTCCAGCCGGGCCTGTTCACGAGCCGGGCAGCGGCGATCCGCACCGCCAGCGGCAGTGAACCGCACTCGGCGAGGACACGGTCGGCGTCGGCCCCCTCCCGGCGCAGCCGGTCCGCACCGACGATGGCCCCGAACAGGGCGCGGGCGTCGTCGTGCCGCATCAGCCCGAGCGGGCAGGCGTACGCCGGCAGGCCGGGCATCCGGCGCCGCGAGCTGACCAGCACCGCCGAGCCGCCTGTGCCAGGGAGCAGCGGGCTCACCTGTGCGCCGCCCCGTGCGTCGTCCAGCACGATGAGGAAGCGCCGCTGGGCGAGGCGGGCGCGGAACATCGCGGCGCGTTCGCCCGGTTCACCGGGTATCGCACTGTCGATGACGCCCAGGCCACGCAGCATCTCGGCCAGGACGTCCGCCGGCTCACGTGGGCACTCGCTCCCTCCGGCCAGGTCGACGAAGAGCTGCCCGTCGGGGAACGCGCCACGCACCCGGTGGGCGACGTGCACGGCCAGCGTGGACTTCCCGGCGCCCGGCGGCCCCGACACCGCCGCGACCACGGGCTGTCGGCCGGCGGTGGACAGCAGCCCCTCCAGATCGGCGACCTCGACCGCGCGGCCGGTGAAGTCGGGTATGTCCATGGGTAATTGGCAGACGGGTCCGGTCATTGCCGCGCGGCGTCGGCCTGCGTAGCCGTTGACCTCGGCACCGACGGCCCGCAACGGTTCGCTCGGCTCGATCCCGAGCTCGGCGGCGATCACCTGCTCGGCCTCGGCGTACGCGGACCGCGCCTCGGCGCTGCGCCCCGCGTCGTTCAGCGCATGTACGAGCATCTGCCACAGGTCCTCCCGCAGAGGACTCTCGGCCAGCCGGGACCGCAGGCCGGAGACCAGGTGGGCGTAATCCCCGAGCCGGAGCCGTACCTCCAGGCACTCGTCGACCGCGACCGAACGCAGCCCCTCCAGACGTGTGACGGCCGGGTCCCACACCACGCTCGAGGGCACGTCCTGGAGGACCCCGCCGCGCCAGAGCCCCAGGGCCGATTCGTAGGCACGCAGTGCGGCGGCGTCCTCACCGCGGTCGCGGGCGGCACGGGCCGCCGCGAGCTGCTGCTCGAAGAGCAGCATGTCCACCTCACCGGGTACGACGTCCAGCGAGTAGCCGGAGGGCTCGGTACGCAGCCCGTCGACCGCCTCTGCGGGCAGCCGCTGCCGCAGTGTCCGCACATACGTACGTACGTTGGCGACCGCGGACCGAGGGGCGCCACCGGGCCACAGGACCTCCGTCAGCAGATCCAGCGAGACGAAGCCGTTCGGCTGGAGCAGCAGGGTCGCCAGTACGGCCCGCGGCTTGGCCCCGCCGATCCGTACCGGGACGCCCTGCGCCCTCACCTGGAGCGGCCCCAGGACCCCGAATGCCGGCTCCCCCACCGCAGACCTCCGAGTTCTCGGCAACTGCGTTGCAGGGTAACGATGTTCGAATCTCCTCGATACGGAATCCGACTGACGGCTTCCGCCAGAGCCGTGGCGCGCTCGAGCGGGACTCGGTGTCCGAGCACTGCTGGACCATCGCCGGGTGGGCGAGTTCCCTGCCTGACCGTGTCGGCACCAGGGCACGCGAGCCCAGCATGATCCAGACGGGAGGCTCGACTCCGCCGGCAGCGACCTTCAGGAGCGGAAGCCGATGACGCCGTATCCCGGTCGCGCTTCCGCACGTCGCATCCAGTCGAGGCACTGCGTGACGGCCTCCACGACCTCGGGCTCCAGGGACGGGGCGTGTCCCGACTCGTGAGCCGCGCGCCTGGTGGCCTCGAACTGCTCGAGCGCCTCGGTGATCGCCTCGGGCCCCCACTGCCCGCAGCCCGGCGTGTGGGCGTAGGGCAGGGGAGCAGGCGGAGCACCGTGGTCGAACGCGTCCAAGGACACCGCGGTGATTCCCATGGCCCGCAGGCCCTGATCGACGATCGACAGCCAGTCGCCCCTGTGCGGAGTGAAGCAGTCGTTGGGCAGGAACGAACCGCTGAGCTCGCACAGCCGCCTATAGGCGTAGCCGTACTGAAAGGCGTGGTCGCGGTCCTCGCTGAAGGGTCCGCCGTGAACGACCGCGCGCAGCGCCTCGGCCGCGCTGGGAGCGCCCTTCTCGATCTCGTGGCGGTGGTACGCGTCGTCGCGCACCAGGTCGTCCGCGAATCCACCGCGTACCGCCGTCAGGAAGTCGTCGTCGCGACAGCCGATCAGGGCGTGCGTAGCGGCCACGTCGAGCAGGTAGACGCTCAAGGAGGAACTCATGCGACCACGCTAGGCGATGCAACGGATCGCCCTGCGAGGTGCACCGGCCGCACGGAGAAGATCGACGCCTGAGAGCCGTCGCCCGCTCAGCCCTCCGGGCCGGCACTCGGAGCCGCATGGCGTTCGCCCCGGCTCTCCGCGATCCGATGGACGTCGCGCAGCGATTCGGCCAGGCGGGCCACGACGAAACGCAGTTGGGCCGAGGTGACCTGACGATCGTCGAGCATGTCGGCCACGTGGTCGAGCAGTTCGACAGCCATTCCTAGCTGGACGCTCTCGACGTTGTCCGCGAACCGGGAGACGTATCCCGCCCCGTCACCGAGGACGTAGCAGGGCTTCCCCTCCGGGCCGGACCACGGAAGCAGTCGTGCCGAGTCGGGGATGCGGCGGGTCATACGATCCGCCCCAGGCCGCACCCCGGGCAGGGCCTGACGTCGATCCCGTACATCGCGAGCCACAGCGGGCGCTCCCGCAACGACTCGGACGGCTCGCGCTCGGGAGGCGGGGGCACCCGGAACTCCGCAGTGACCGGCGGAATCGGTTGAAGGAGACGCAGCAGCGTCTCGAGGATGCGGATGGTGCAGTGCAGCACGTCGTCAACTCCGTTGCATGACGGGCGATGCCCACGATCACGACCTGTGGACACACCCTGAAAGCTGTCGCTGAGTAGCGACCCGCTCACAGAGTGGGACGGGCGGCGCTAGGCTCGCCAGGGGGTCGTTGGTGACAAATGCTTCGTCACACTGGAGTTGACGTTGAGTAATAGCTATGGGGACTGGTTCAGGGAACAGCGCCTGGCGGCGGGGCTGACCCAACAGGAGCTGGCCGACGCCGCGGTCATGACCCGTTCGCACATCGCACACATCGAGGCAGGACGCCGGATTCCGTCGAAGGAGGACGCGCGACGGCTGGACGAGGCCCTGAACACGGGAAATGTGCTCAGCAGCTTCCTGCCGGAGGACGACGGGGCGGTGGCCGACCACTTCGCTTCAGCCCGCGTACTCGAACAACAGGCCACCGTGATCAGGGAATTCGCGTCCACCCTTGTACCAGGCATCCTTCAGACCGAGCGCTACATCCGTGCCCTGATGCGCACCGCCTTCCCTCCATGGAGTGAAGAGGAGTGTGACAGGCTCGTTGTCACACGGCTGGCGCGCTCCCAAATGCTTTCCCGACCGACAACGCCCGTAGTGTGGGCGCTTCTGGACGAAGCAGTTCTGCGCCGCCCCGTCGGGGGACGCGCAGTCATGGCGGAACAGATCATGCACATCGTGCGTGTGAGCGAGACCGAGCGGGTACGAACGCACGTGTTGCCCTTCACGCTGGGCGCCCACCCGATCATGCAGGGCATGATGACGCTGATGTGGTTCGAGGACCAGCCCACGGTCGCCTACACCGAGGGCGTCAACACCGGCAAGGTGCACGACGCCCCGGCAGTGGTCGAACGGATGCGGGGTGCTTACGATCTTGCGCTGAGCGACGCACTGCCGCTCCAGGAGTCACTCGCCTTGATGCGGGCGACAGCGAAGGAATACGGACACCATGACTGAGCGCACCATCCCGACCACTTCCGCTGCGAGCGGCTGGCGCAAGTCCACCCACAGCGACAACCAGGGCGGCAGCTGCGTAGAGGTCCTGGACGGCCACCCCTCCGGCGTCCCCGTCCGCGATTCCAAGTCGCCGCAGGGCCCCGCACTGTTGATTTCGGCCGCAGGCTGGTCGTCCTTCGTCGCCGCCGTCAAGGCCGGGCGCTTCTCCGCCTGAGCCGCACATCGCGCACATCGGCGACAAGGCAGCCAGGACGACCTCAGCGCCGTTGCCGAACCCCGAACTGCACGGACACGAGCACGCCATCGCCGCGGTGGTCGCCGATCTCGCACTGCGGCAGCAGCGCCCCGTCGTGATGCCCACCTGGGGCCTCGACGACATGACCAAACTCCACGGGGCCCACGTGCGCCTCGTGGCCGTCCGAGCCGGCGACCACGACCCGAGCACTGTCGGCGACGGCAGTCGCGTCGCCGCACCCCCGCCGAGCGCCGCCCGAAATGTCGGCTCTTCCAGCATGCGCAACTGGGGGTTGACCATTCCTCCCCCCGCCCCTAGGTTTCTCGCAACCCGCTGGTACATCGATTAACCACTCCGGTTGACGACCTGGTTGGAGACATCCCGCTGTGCGCTCACCCCTGAGTCGGCGCGGTTTCATCGCCGCTGGTTCCGGCCTCGCCGCCGCTACCGCGCTGCCCGCAATGTCCGGCTGTTCCACGCTCGCCTCGGCCGATTCCGACCCTGGCACGCTCGTCGTCCACACCCAGCTCGGCACCACCGCGCCGGGCTCGCCCACGTACACCGCCGCCGTGAAGGACTTCGAGAAGGAGAACCCGGGACTCCGGGTCAAGAACCTCGTCAACGGCGACGACCTCCCCCAGGTCTACGAGACCTCGCGTCTGGCCCGTAAGGAGCCGGACGTGGTCATGGTCAACCTGTACGACAAGACGCTCGCCTGGACCGACGTCGGCGCCACCGTCGACGTGAAGGACTACCTCGACGACTGGGGCCTCCGCGAGCGTGTCCTGCCCGCCGCACTCACGGAGTGGACCGACGACGAGGGCAGGCTCCGCGCCTTCCCGTACTTCGCCACCAACTGGCCCGTCGCCTTCAACACCCACCTGCTCGACCGGGCCGGCGTCGGCGCCGTGCCCACCACCGGGGACCAGCTCATCGGCGCCGCGCGGAAGCTGCGGGCGAAGGGCATCGCGCCGGTCACCGTCGGCGGCAACGACTGGACGGGGCAGAAGCTGCTCGCCCAGATCATCCAGACCTTCCTCACCCCGGAGGAGGCCCGGCAGGTCTACACGACCGGGGACTTCAGCGGCAGCCGGGGCGCCCGCGCGGGCATCGACTACTTCGTGACGCTCCGGGACGCCGGTGTCTTCGCCGACAAGGCGCAGGGGCTGACCTCCGACTCGATGACCACGCAGTACAACACGGAGGCGGCGGCCATCCAGTCCGCGATGTCCTCCGCCCTGGCCAAGGTCCCGGCGAAGGCGGCCGGGCACACCGAGATCGGCGGCTGGCCGCTCGCGCCGGGCGCCGCCCACGAGAAGCCGACCATCCTTCGCTCGTACACCCTCATCGGCTTCTGGATCAGTCCCAACGGCGTCAAGAAGCTGTCCTCGGTCGAGAAGTTCCTCCGCTTCATGTACCGCCCCGACGTGGTGTCCCGCTTCATCACCGAGAGCGGCCGGGACATGGCGCTGGTGACCGACACGGTCAGCAAGGACTTCCCGCTGGTGGCCGAGGCCCAGCAGCTCGGCGACCGGGTCGGCCAGGCGCTCCTGCCCGATCTCTACGTCCCGCCGACCGCGACCCAGCCGCTGATCACCGCGACCAGCACCGCCTTCACCCGGGGTACGAGCGCGGCCTCCGTGCGCTCCGCCCTGGAATCCGCCTACCGCACGGCCTGATCCGCGCGCCCGAGCCTTTGCGAGTCCTCCTATGACGATGCTCTCGTCCGCCCCGGGCGGCGCCTCGGTCCGCGGACCGGTCACTCCCCCGCCGTCCGCCTCCCTCACGAAGCGCCGTACGCAGGGCGGGGTCATCCTCGCCGTGCCCGCGCTGGTCTGGTACCTCGTCTTCATGGTCGGCCCGCTGGTCGCCATCTTCGTGATCGCCGCCCTGCACTGGCCGGGCATGCTCCAGCCGGTGTCGTTCGCCGGCACCGGCAACATCAGCGCGGTCCTGGACGACCCGGTCTTCTGGGACGCGGTACAGAACACCGCCGTGCAACTCGTCGTGGCCGTGCCACTGATGATCGTCGGCGCGTACATGCTCGGGTACTACGTCGCCCAGAAACCCCCGGGGCACCGCGTCCTGCGGTATCTGCTCTTCATCCCCGGGCTGATCTCCACCCCCGCCAAGGCGATGGTGTTCTACGCGGTCCTGTCCCCGGACGGCCTGCTCAACGGCGCCCTGGACAAGGCCGGCCTCGGCTCGATGACCGATGCCTGGCTCGCCTCCCCCTCCACCGCGCTCGGCTCCCTCATCCTCCTCGACGTGTGGAGCGGCATCGGGTTCACCGCCGTGCTGTTCGCGGCCCGGCTGGGCAGCGTGCCGGACGAGATCGGTGAGGCCGCGCAGCTCGACGGCGCCGGTCACTGGCGCGCCATGTGGCGCATCCACTTCCCCGTCATCCGTGACTTCGTCGGTGTCGTGACGATGCTCCAGTTCCTCTGGACGCTCTTCGGTTCGGCGCAGAACGTGCTGCTGCTGACCCAGGGCGGCCCGGGAAGCTCGTCGACGACGTTGTCCTTCCTCGTCTACCAGAAGGCGTTCATCGCGGCCGACCTCGGCTACAGCCAGACCGTCGGCGTGGTCCTCTTCCTGGTCGGCCTGGCCGGGCTGCTCACCATCCGTCGCGTCTTCCGCCAGAACTACTGATCGGAGCAGGTCCCATGAAGTTCGGAAGGTCCTGGCTGCCTGCGCACGTCTTCGCCTGGCTGTACATGGTGCTGCTGGTCGTGCCCCTCTACTACCTGCTGGTCTCGGCGTTCAAGACGAACGACCAGATCTTCGGGAGCCCGTTCTCCCTGCCCACCTCCTTCTCCACCCACAACTTCACCGAGTCGTTCTCCTCGGCGCACCTCGGGCCGGCGATCCTCAACTCGATGCTCGTGACCGCGCTGGCGCTGGTCCTCACCCTGGCGCTCGCGATACCCGCCGCCTTCGCCATCGCGCGTGCCGAGGGCCGTCTCGGGGCCCTGGTGGAGCGGGTGTTCTCGCTGGGGTTCCTGATCCCCACGTTCGCTGCCCTCTTCCCCACGTTCCTGCTGGCCGCCGCCACCGGGCTGTTCCACACCCGGGCGTTCATGGTGCTGTTCCTGCCGGCGACGGCGATGCCGCTGTCCGTCGTCATCCTGGTGCAGTTCATGCGGACGATCCCGCGCGAGATGGAGGAGGCGGCGCGCATGGACGGGGCGTCCACCTTCGCCGTCCTGCGGCACGTCTACACGCCGATGTGCATGCCGGGCATCGCGACGATCCTGCTGCTGAACTTCCTGACCTTCTGGAACGAGTACCTCTACTCGCTGGTCATCATCGGGCCCGACCCGGACCTGCGGACGGTGCAGGTCGCCCTGCCGACGCTCAAGTCCCTGACGGGGACGGACTACGGCATCCTTACCGCGGGCACGGTGCTGACCCTGGTCCCGGTCTGGGTGGTCTACACCGTGCTCCAGAAGCGGATGCAGCAGGCCCTCGTCAGCGGAGCGGTGAAGATGTGAACAAGCGTCTCGAAGGGCGTGCTCCCGCGCGCCCCACGATCAAGGCCGTGGCCGCCGCCGCGGGGGTGTCGACCGCGGCGGTCTCCCAGGCCGTCAACGGCACCGGCCGGATCTCGGAGGCCACCCGCCGCCGGGTCCTCGACGCGGCAACGGAGCTCGGCTGGTCCCCCAGCGCCTCCGCGACCGCGTTGCGCCGGGCCCGTACGCGCACGATCGCGCTCGTCGTCCGGCGGCCCACCGACGTGCTGGGCTCCGACCCGCACTTCAGTGAGCTGATCACCGGTCTGGAGGGCGAACTCGCCCCGCGTGGCTACGGTCTGCTGCTCCACCTGGTCGCCGGCATGGCCCAGGAGAGCGCGCTGTACGAACGCCTGGTCGCCGAGGGCCGCATAGACGGCGCCGTGCTGACCGACGCCCGCGCCGACGACCCGCGCCCGGAGCTGCTGCGCGGCCTGGGGCTGCCCGCCGTCCTGCTGGGCGCCCCCGACGCCGCGTCGCCCGTGCCCCTGGTGGGGCTCGGGCAGCAGGGGGCGGGCGTCCGGGAGGCGGTCGCGCATCTGCTGGAGCTCGGGCACCGGCGCGTCGCGTACGTCGCCGGGCCGGCCGAACTGCTGCACACCCGGCTGCGGTTGCACGCCTTCGAGGAGGCACTCGCCGAGGCGGGTCTGCGCCCCGTCGCCGTACGGCACAGCGACTTCACCGAGCAGGCTGCCGTCGACGTCACCGAGGAGCTGCTCGCCCTGCCCGACCGGCCGACCGCCCTCGTGTTCCCCAACGACTCCATGGCGGTCTGCGGCATCGGCACCGCCCAGCGCGCCGGACTCCGGGTACCCGACGACCTCTCCGTCATCGGGTACGACAACCTCTCGCTCGGCCGCTGGGTCCACCCCCGGCTCACCACCGTCGACCAGCAGGTGCAGCGCGTCGGCGCGGCCGCCGCGCGAACCCTCCTCGCCGGCTGCGGCGAGGACGTGCCCCCGCCGGTGCTCGACGGCCGCCCCCGTCTGGTCGTACGCGAGTCGACCGGCCCCCTGCCGCCACCGATCTGAACCGCCGCACCACCACGGCACCCCCCGCACACCGAAGAGGACCTGTAGAACCATGCGACGCCACAGCGCCCAGCTCACCCACGACTCCGCCGTACTCCCGTGGCTCGGGGCCAACTTCTGGTCCCGCACCGGTGGTCCGCTGATGTGGCGGAACTACGAGCCGAAGACGGTGCGCGAGGAGCTGGCCGTGCTCCGGGAGCACGGCCTGAACATGACGCGGTCGTTCTTCTACTGGCCCGACTTCCACCCCGAGCCCGGACGCATCGACGAGGAACTCTGCGACCGGTTCCGCGACTTCCTGGACGCCCACCACGAGCTGGGCATGGGGACGGTCCCGACCTTCATCGTCGGCCACATGTCGGGTGAGAACTGGGACCCGGCCTGGCGCGGTGACCGGGATCTGTACGAGGACGTGTGGCTGGTCGGCCGGCAGGCGTGGTTCGTCTCCCAGATGACGCGCCGCTTCAAGGACCACCCGGCGGTCACGGGCTGGCTGATCACGAACGAGATGCCCGGTTACGGCCGGATCTACCAGGTCGACCCGCCGTCCAGCGACGTCGTCACCGCCTGGGCGCAGTTCATGTGCGACGCCGTGCGCGCGGCGGGCGGCACCCAGCCGGTGTCGCTCGGCGACGGCGCCTGGGGCATCGAGGTGACCGGGCGGGACAACGGCTTCTCGCTGCGGGAGACCGCCGAGTACGTCGACTTCGTGGGGCCGCACGTCTACCGGTCGGACACGGACCGGCCGCGCCAGCACTACCGGGCCGCGTTCGAGTGCGAGCTGGCCGCCGTGACGGGGCAGCCGGTCGTCCTGGAGGAGTTCGGGCTCTCCACCGACGTCGTCTCCGCCGCGAACGCCGGGATCTTCTACCGGCAGACGCTGCACAACTCGCTGCTCGGCGGGGCGACCGGCTGGATGGCGTGGAACAACACGGACTACGACGACCTGTGGGAGCAGTCGCCGTACGACCACCATCCCTTCGAGATGCACTTCGGGATCACCGACGGCGCCGGGCGCCCCAAGGAGCCGCTGCGCGAACTGGCCTCCTTCGCGAAGGTCCTGGAACAGGTCGACTTCCCGCGCTGCCGCCGCACCGACGCGGACGCGGCCCTCGTCGTGCCGGCCTTCCTGGAGCGGGGCTACCCCTACAGCAGGCCCGCCGACCGCCCGCTGATCTTCACCTCGCTGCACCAGGGGTATGTGGCGGCGCGCGGCGCGGACCTGCCGGTGGCCTTCGCCCGGGAGGCGGACGGGCTGCCGGACGACGCCTCGCTGTACCTGCTGCCCTCGACCCGTCAGCTGACCACCCGCACGCGCCGGGACCTGGAGCGCCGGGCCAGGGAGGGGGCCACGGTCTACCTGTCGTTCTGCTCGGGCGAGTACCCGACGACCCGTGGCCCCTGGTTCCACGACCTGGACGGGCTGTTCGGTGTGGAGCTCCAGCTGTCCTACGGGGTCGCGGAGCCGATCGAGGACGACGTCCTGGAGATGACGTTCACCGAGGACTTCGGGTCGATAGCGGCGGGCGAGGTGCTGACGTTCCCGGTCGCGGGCAACGAGGACAGCCGTGCCTATCTGCCGGTCGTCCCGGACGGCGCGCGGGTCGTCGCGACGGACGCGCACGGCCGTCCGGCGCTGCTGCGGTACGAGACGGGCGCGGGCAGGACGGTCCTGGCGACGTATCCGCTGGAGCACATGGCGGCGCGCACCGCGCGCGCCAATCCGGAGCAGACGCACCGGCTGTACGCGGCTCTGGCCGAACTGGCGGGCGCCGCACGCCCGGTGACGGTGGACACCCCGTACGTCAGCGCGGACACGCTGGTCCGCGAGGACGGTGCGCGTTTCGTGTGGCTGGTGAGCCAGTCAGGCGAGGAGCTGACCGTGCGCCCGGCGGCGGACGGCCGGCTGCGCGAGCTGACCGGCGGGGACCCGGTGCGGGACGTGACCCTGCCCCCGTACGGGGTGCGCGTGCTCGAACTGCGCTGACCGCCCCGCCCTTCTTGACCTCCGAGGTGAACCACCCCATGTCCGAGCCACTGTTCCGCGACCCCGAGGCGCCCGTCGCCGACCGGGTCGGCGATCTGCTGTCACGGATGACGCTCACCGAGAAGGTGGGCCAGGTCAACCAGCGTATGTACGGCTGGGACGCGTACGAGCGCACCGCGTCCGGCCACCGGCTGACGGACGCGTTCCGGGCGGAGGTGGCGGCCGGTGACGGGATGGGAGCGCTGTACGGGCTCCAGCGCGCCGACCCCTGGTCCGGCGTGACCGCGGAGACGGGTATCGGCGCGGCGGACGGGGCGCGGGTGTCCGACGCGGTGCAGCGGCACGTCGTCGAGAACACCCGGCTCGGCATCCCCGTCCTGCTGGTCGAGGAGATGCCGCACGGCCTGCAGGCCCTGGACGGGACCGTGCTGCCGGTGAACCTGGCGGTCGGCGCCACCTGGAATCCGGAGCTGTACGAGGAGGCGGCCGCCGTCGCGGCCGCCGAGCTCCGGGCCCGTGGTGGACATGTCGCGCTGGTCTCGGCGCTCGACCTGGTGCGGGATCCGCGCTGGGGTCGCGCGGAGGAGTGCTTCGGTGAGGACCCGTACCTCGCGGCGCGGTTCACCGAGGCACTCGTACGCGGTGTGCAGGGGCCGGCCGGGGAGCGCATCGGGCCGGATCGCGCGGCCGTCGTCCTCAAGCACTTCGCCGGGCAGGGGGCCACGGTCGGGGGCCGGAACAGCGCCGCCACCGAGCTGGGCGCGAGGGAACTGCACGAGATCCACCTGGTGGCGGCGCTGGCGGGCGTACGGGCCGGAGCCGCGGGCCTCATGGCCGCGTACAACGAGTTCGACGGCGTGCCGTGCGCTGCGAACCACCACCTGCTGACCGGGATCCTGCGGGAGCAGTGGGGATACGGCGGTCTGGTGATGGCCGACGGGCTCGCGGTCGACCGCCTGGTGCGGATGGCGGGTGACCCGGCGGCGGCCGGTGCGCTGGCGCTGCGGGCGGGGACCGACCTGAGCCTGTGGGACGACTGCTACCCCCGGCTGGCGGAGGCGGTCCGGCGCGGCCTCGTCGAGGAGTCCACGCTCGACACCGCGGTGGGACGCGTCCTCGCCCTGAAGTTCCGCCTCGGCCTCTTCGAGCACCCGTACACGGCCGGGCGGGCCGCCGCCGAGGGGCCGGACCCGGCACGCGCGGAGCGGCTGAGCGAGCGCATCGCCCGCGAGTCCGTCACCCTCCTCGAACACGACGGGGTGACGCTGCCGCTCGCGGACCGGCGTATCGGGACCGTGGCGGTCATCGGGCCGAACGCCGATTCCGTGCCGCAGCAGATCGGCGACTACACCGCGCCGCAACGGCCCGGCACGGGCAGCAGCGTGCTCGCCGGCATCCGGGCCGCCGCGCCGGAGGGCACCGACGTCACGTACGCCGGGGGCTGCGGCCTGGTGGGCGGGGATCTGTCGGGCATCCCCGAGGCGGTGGCGCTCGCCTCCGCCTCCGATGTGGCCGTGCTGGTCCTCGGCGGATCGAGCGCACGCGAGTCCGGAACCCGTTTCGACGCCAACGGGGCAGCCGTCGTCGCCTCCGGGAATCCGGTGGAGATGACGTGCGGCGAGGGCGTCGACCTCGCCGAACTCGCCCTTCCCCCGGCTCAGTCGGCCCTGCTGGACGCCGTCGCCGCGACCGGGACCCCGGTGGTCGTGGTGATCGTCCAGGGCCGCCCCCACGCCCTGCCGGACCTCTCCGGCACGGCGGCAGCGGTACTGAGTGCCTGGTATCCGGGTCCGTGGGGCGGGAGGGCGGTCGCGGACGTGCTGTTCGGCGCGGCCCAGCCGCAGGGGCGGCTGCCCGTGTCCGTGCCACGCTCTGCGGCCCAACTGCCCGTCTTCTACAACGGGAAGGACCACGGCTACCGGGGCTACGTCGACCAGCCCGCCACGGCCCGTCATCCCTTCGGCCACGGGCTGTCCTGCACGACGGTCGAGTACGGCGCGCCCCGGCTGTCCCTGCCGTCCCTGGACGTGGACCGGTTCGACGGGCCGGCACCGGTGAGCTGTGTGGTCCGCGTCGCCAACACCGGCACGCGAGCGGTGCGGGAGACGGTCCAGCTCTACGTACGCCGGGTGCTCGGCGGGACCTCGTGGCCACGGGTGCGCGAGCTGCGCGGTTTCGCACAGGTGGAGCTGGCTCCCGGCGGGAGTACCGAGGTCACCTTCCCGGTGGACGCCCGGACCCTGGCCTCGTTCACCTACGCGGGGCAATGGGCCGTGGAGCCCGCCGAGTTCGCGATCGGGACCGGCCCGTCGTCGCACCGCACCCAGGAGGTGCGGCTCACGGTGACGGCCGGACCGCGCGCAGACCGCCGGTGACGGCGGCGGGCATGCGCCCGCCGCATCGTTCCCGGGGCGTCGCGGCCCTCCGCTCGGCGAACGCCGGCTGCACGCCGGTGCGCACAGGCGCTTTCCCACCCGTCGCACAGACCTCGCGCGCCCCCCTTTCGGACCTGTCTGCGCAGGTCATCGGGGTGCCACGCTGCTTTCTGACCACGGGCATCGCCCCGCCGAGGAACAGCGAAAGGTCTTCACCGTGAACCGCATCACCGCACTTGCCGCCACCGCCGTCGTCCTGGCTTTCGGGCTGGGTACGGGCCCCGTCTCGGCCACGGACGCCGACGCGCGCACGGCCGCCGGGCAGACCGGGCCGGCCGCTCCGGCCGCCGCGTTCACCCGTTGCACGCACGGCTACTTCTGCGCCTTCGACGGCTGGAACGGCGAGGGGACCCGCTGTCAGTGGACAGCCCGCGAGATGCGGAACACCGCCGACAACTGCTCGTTCATCCGCGCGGGGCGGAACGTCCTGTCGGTGTGGAACAAGACCGAGCACCGGGTGCAGTACTACACGCAGACCAACTTCAACTCACGTGTGGGTTCCACGCTCGCCGGGCAGGGCGGCAACCTCCAGGGGAGTTACCAGATCCGCTCGTTCAAGCCCCAGTAGCCGGGGCCCCGGCCACATCCCGGTGACAGGCGGCCGGCTCCGGGGCCCGGACCAGCGTCGTGCGGGCTCACTGCACGCGGGCGGACGACCGGCCGCCGCCGTCGTCGTCGTCCTCGTCGCTGTCGTCGCCCGGGATGTGGACGTCGAAGACGTTGATGTTGATCTCGACGACCTGCAGACCGGTCATGGTCTCGACCGCGTCCGTCACGTTGTTCCTGACCCGGTCGGCGAGTTCGTGGATCGGCACGCCGTACTCCACCTTGATGTCGACATCGATCGCCGTCTGCTTCTCGCCCACCTCCACCTTCACCGAGCGTCCTGCCGCGGAGGACCCGGACACCCGGCCGGTGACGGCTCCCAGCGCCTTCGACGCCCCTTTGCCCACCGCGTGCACGCCGTCCGTGTCGCGGATGGCGATGCCCGCGATGGTGGAGACGACGTTGTCGGAGATGGTGGTCGTGCCGCGTCCGGTCTGTCCCGTGTTCCCGTCCATATCAGCCATGACTGCCTCGCAGAGGGTTGGTACGACAGGCCGGCCCGTTTCTCACCGGCCCCTCGTTTCACTGTGCGCCCGCCCGTCGCCTGCCGCCATCGGGGTGACACAGCGCTCCGCGCCGGCACTCTCCGCCACTTCCGGACACGCGACCAATCCGGGGGCGGACCGGCTCTAAATCACCGGCGAGGGTCAGGAACCAGCCCTCACCTCCCTGTCCGGGGGCGCGGCGGCCCGTGCCCCCGGACAGCACCTCGCAGGTCCCCTCGCGTGCGACCGCCCCGGCACCGCCCTCCTCGAACTCCGCCTCCGGAGAGCCGGGTTCTCCCACGGACAGCCCCGCCGGCACGTCGGGCACGGCCGGGCCCGCAAGCCGTTCCCGTACGGCCCGGAGAAGGGCGGCGGGCGGCGGGCGTGCTCAGCATCACCCTGGACAGCCACCGTGACCGCCGGGTAACTTTTGACCAGGACTGAGCAAGCGCTTAGCCACTGCGACCGAAGCCGAAGCTGACACCAGGAGGCACCCCGTGCGCCGTACGGTTTACAACGAGGACCACGAGGCGTTCCGGGAGACCATCCGCGCCTTCATCGAGGCCGAGGTCGTCCCCGTCTACGACGAGTGGTTCGCGGAGGGCCAGGCGCCGCGCGACTTCTACTACAAGCTCGCCGAGCTGGGCATCTTCGGCATCGAGGTGCCCGAGGAGTACGGCGGCGCGGGCATCGAGTCCTTCAAGTTCGAGGCGATCCTGTACGAGGAGACCGCGCGTGCGGGCATCTCCTTCGGCGGCTCCGGCGTGCACGTCCTGCTCTGCCTGCCGTACCTCAAGGCGTACGCCACCGAGGAGCAGAAGAAGCGCTGGCTGCCGGACTTCGTCTCCGGCAAGTCCATGTACGCGATAGCCATGACCGAGCCGGGCACCGGCTCCGACCTGGCCGGCATGAAGACGACCGCCAAGCTCTCCGAGGACGGCACGCACTACGTCCTCAACGGCGCGAAGACCTTCATCACCGGTGGTGTGCACGCCGACAAGGTCATCGTCTGCGCCCGCACGGACGCCCCCAAGGCCGACGACCGCCGCCACGGCATCTCGCTCCTGGTGGTCGACACCAAGTCCGAGGGCTACTCGGTCGGCCGCAAGCTCGACAAGCTGGGCCTCAAGGTCTCCGACACCGCCGAGCTGGCCTTCGTGGACGTCAAGGTGCCCGTCGACGACCTTCTCGGCGAGGAGAACAAGGGCTTCTCCTACCTCGGCCAGAACCTCCCCCAGGAGCGCCTGGGCATCGCCGTCGGCGCGTACGCGCAGGCAGCCGCCGCCGTGCGCTTCGCCCAGCAGTACACGCAGGACCGCACCGTCTTCGGCAAGACCGTCGCGTCCTTCCAGAACACCAAGTTCGAGCTGGCCGCCTGCAAGGCCGAGGTGGACGCGGCCGAGGCGGTCTGCGACCGCGCGATCGAGGCCCTGGACGCCGGTGAGCTCACGCCCGCCGAGGCAGCCTCGGCGAAGCTGTTCTGCACCGAGGTCGCGCACCGCGTGATCGACCGCTGCCTCCAGCTGCACGGCGGCTACGGCTTCATGAACGAGTACCCGATCGCCCGTCTCTACACGGACAACCGGGTCAACCGCATCTACGGCGGCACCAGCGAGGTCATGAAGTCGATCATCGCCAAGTCCATGGGCCTCTGAGAGCGGCTACGTTCTCTCCATGTGCTCAGCACTCGACTCCCTGCTCGATCTGCTCGACCTGGAGCGGATCGAGCAGGACATCTTCCGGGGCATGAGCCGTTCGGCGGTCGTGCCCCGTGTCTTCGGCGGCCAGGTCGCGGCCCAGGCCCTGGTCGCCGCCGGGCGCACGGTCCCCGACGACCGGGGCGCCCACTCCCTGCACGCGTACTTCCTGCGTCCAGGGGACCCGGGCGCGCCGATCGTCTACAGCGTGGACCGGATCCGGGACGGGCGGTCGTTCACCACCCGCCGGGTCGTCGCCGTGCAGCACGGCAAGCCGATCTTCCACCTCTCGGCGTCGTTCCAGGTGCACGAGGAGGGCATGGACCACCAGGCGGTCATGCCCTCCGCCCCGGACCCGGAGACCCTGCCGACGGCGGAGCAGATGCTGCCCCGGTACGCCGACCGCTTCACCGACCCGCGCATGGTGGACCGGCTGCTGGAGGCCCGGGCGGCGGTCGACCTGCGGTACGTGGACGCCCCGCCGTTCGCCACCGCCGGTGAACCGCGCGAGCCGCGCTCCCAGGTCTGGTTCCGGACCCGCGGGAAGCTGGCGGACGACCCGCTGCTGCACGTCTGCATGGCGACGTACGTCTCCGACATGACCCTGCTCGACTCGGTGCTGCTCGCCCACGGGCGCGGCGGCTGGTCGGTGGGCGACGTGGTGGGCGCCAGCCTGGACCACGCGATGTGGTTCCACCGCCCCTTCCGGGCCGACGAGTGGCTGCTGTACGACCAGGAGTCGCCGTCCGCGTCCGGCGGGCGCGGTCTCGGCCAGGCCAGGATCTGGACTGCGGACGGGAAGCTGGCCATCACGGTCATCCAGGAGGGCCTGGTCCGCGTCCCGAGGGACTGAAGCCACACATTCGGACATACTGCCCCTCATGAGTGACGCCAGGAGTGACGAGCGGAGCGGGGGCGGAGAGTCCACGTTCACCGTCGTCGTCGCGGCGGCCGCCAATCTCGGTATCGCCCTGGCGAAGCTGGTGGCGGGGCTGATCAGCGGTTCGAGCGCGATGCTCTCGGAGGCCGCGCACTCAGTGGCGGACACCGTCACCGAGCTCATGCTCCTCACCGCGCTCAAGCGCAGCGAGAAGCCGCCCGACGAGGACCACCCGCTGGGTTACGGCCCGGAGCGGTACGTCTGGGCGATGCTCGCCGCCGTCGCGACCTTCGTGGGCGGCGCGGTGTTCTCCCTGTACGACGGCATCCACACCCTGCTGAAGGGCGAGGAGCTGGGCGATCCGCTCGTCTCGTACATCGTGCTCGCGGTCGCCTTCCTGCTGGAGGGCTTCTCGCTGCGTACGGGTGTGCGCCAGGTGCGCGGCGACGCGGCACGCCTCCGGATGCCCGCGCCGCGCTACCTGCGCCGGACCCCCGACACGGCGGTCAAGGCCGTGGTGATGGAGGACTCGGCGGCCCTGGCCGGGCTGCTGCTGGCCGCCGGCGGCCTGCTGGGCGGGCAGCTCTCCGGTTCGGGGGTCTGGGACGGCATCGCCTCGGTCCTCATCGGCGTGCTGCTGGTGTACGTGGCGTGGGTGCTCTGCCGGTCCAACGCCCAGCTGCTGATCGGCAGGCCCCTCCCGGCGGAGATGCGGGCCGGGGTGCGCGAGGAACTGCTGTCCGTGCCGCACATCGTCGAGGTGCTGGAACTGACCACCCTGATCCAGGGCCCCTCGGAGCTGCTGGTCGCCGCGAAGATCGACTTCAGGGACGCGTCGACGGCCGCACAGGTCGAGTGGGCGTGCGAGGAGGCGGAGCAGCAGCTGCGCGAGCGCTATCCCTCGATCCAGCGGGTGTATCTGGATCCGACACCGGGGCGCGCGCAGCGGCTCGCGGCGCGCTCCGGCGGCTGAGCCGGGCGCGGTCGGCCGAATCCAGGGCCACTGTCTGCTACGGGTCATATCCAGCCAGAGGCGTATCCGGCGGAGCATCAGGCGGCGATATCGGTCAGACATCGACAGCACCAGGCCATCTTCCGCCCCCTCACCGGTGATCAACCTGACGCACCGTCACACCGAAGAGCGTCCGGCACGAGGCCCGCACACCGCTCCGCCGCACTCGCGTCCACGCGCCGCAGCCATCCCTGTGGGACACCCCCGTCAGATGGTGATATGTCAGTTGAGTGCGAGCAACCGGCGCACCCACAATCTGCCCATTTACCTTTTTACCTTTCATGTCAATTTTTGAAATATCTCGATGGTGATTGAAATTGTCCGAGCGTTCGAATTCCAGCCATGATCAGCAGACTTGTTGCATCTGCACCCGGGAACCGATGTCCTTCTCAGGGTTGCCTCAACTAGCCCTGGCCGCACGCGGGCAGGCGCATCCCCCATCCACTGAGGACCTTTGTGATGACGCACATATCGGAGGCCGGTCCCTGGGTACTGGCGCTGGCCATGACGGCCGTCGCCCTCGCCCTGGCGCTCCTCCACCTCCGCACGCGCCGGTCGAACGCGGCACTGCGTGCCGAGGTTCGCACCGAAGCACGGGTCGCAGCCGGTAAGTACCAGGCGCTGGAGGCCAACGCGCGGTCCAGCGCACAGGCGGCGGCGCAGGCCTCGGAGTCCCGCTACCAGTCCATGGAAGCCGCCCTCCTCGCCGAGGCGCAGGACGCCCAGCGCGCCGGACTCGCCGCCGAGCAGCAGGCCGTCCGGACAGGCGGGGAACTGGCGCACTTCGTCGACACCCGGCTGCCGGCCCTCGTCACACACCTGAGACACCGCCATGTGCCCGTCCCCGGAACGAAGGACCCGGCGCTCACCCACACCGAGATCGGGACCCTCCTGGAACGGGCCCTGAGTCAGGTCGCCCAGGTCATCGTCGACACCGAGCAGCGGGTCGACGCCGGTGCCCAGGCTGTGCTGAGGGCCACCACCGCCGAAATCCAGGCCAAGTCCTACCGCCTCCAGGAGATGATCGAGGAGGCGCAGTTCGCCTTCGACGATCCGGAGATCGCAAAACGGCTGGTGTCGATGGACCGCACGAACGAGGAGAATCTCCGGCAGATCCAGGCGACCGCAGTGCTCTGCGGGGCGTGGCCGGGGCTGACCCGGGACGACTCCCACCTGGGTGACATCGTTGCCGGAGCTCAGTCACGCGTCGCGGGATACCAGCGCGTCCAGATCACCAGCCAGCTCTCCGACCCGGTCGGAGTGGTGGCCCGGGCGGTGGAGCCGCTCGCCGTGATCGTCGCCGAGCTCCTCTCCAACGCGGTGCACCACACGCCTCAGGGCACGCGGCCCGTGGACGTCAGCCTGCATCAGGTGCAGGCGGGGGCGTGCGTCGTGATCGACGACCCCGGCGTGGGCATGACAGACGAGGAGCGCGAGTTCGCCGCGCGCATGCTGTCCGGTCAGGAGGGTGTACTGCTGACCCATCTGGGAGATCCGCCGCGCGCGGGGTTCGCCACGATCGGCCGTCTCGTGCAGCAGTTCGGTTTCATCGTCACGGTGGACAAGCCCTCGTCGTACGGCGGCGTACGAGCCGTGGCGTTCATTCCCGATCACCTGCTGATGCTGATGGATGAGGTGGCCCAGCCCATGTCGGCCATGTCCCCCGCCCTGCGCAAGCCGGAGCCGTCCAGGCAGCAGAACCCCGCGTCGTCTCCGGCCGCCGGGCCCGCCGGGGCGGTCGAACTGCCGCGGCGGCGACGCCAGCGTGCCGCTCAGGACACGGACCGGCCCGCTCAGCAGGGCCCGGACCCGGCGTCTGCGATCAGCCCGGACCAGGCGGCCCAGACGTGGGGCGCCTGGCAGACCGGCACCATGCGCGGATTCGAGGACGCGCACACCGACCAGGAAGAAGGCACGCAGCCATGACCGTCGTTCCCAAGCGCCCCCTTCTCAGGGACATGTCCTGGGTACTCACCCCGCTTCTGGAGGTGCCGGGGGTCGTGCACGCTTTGGTTCTCTCCGGGGACGGGATGATCCAGGGCGCCACCCAGGCCCTCACCCGGGAGGCCGGGGAGGGCGCCTCCGCCATGGCGTCGGCAGTCCAGGGCGCCTGCAAGGAGCTGGTCAGGAAACTGGCGGGGCAGGAGGAGAGCCCCGTACTGCACCAGGTGGTGGTCAGCACGAACTACGGGTTCGCCTTCCTGATCCCCGCGGGCGACAACACGGTCATGGCGGTCTTCGCGCAGCCGACCGTGGACATGGGCGTCATCGCCCACGCCATGCAGGTGCAGGTCTCGAAGCTCGGCGACAAGGTGATGAACTCGCCTGCTCGGGCCCGGGGATGACGCCGGCGATCCGCAGGCGGCTCGTGCCGTCGTTCCTGGCCACCGACGGCGTCCAGCCGACGCGCAACACGCTGGACCGCCTGACCCTGCTGTCGTCCACCGGCGTCACCGCCGTGGACGACCTGACGCACGCGCAGCGGCGTCTGGCCGAACTCCTCCAGGGCGGCCCGCTGGCGCTGGTCGAGGTCGCCGCACGCCTCGTACTGCCGGTGAGCCTGGTCCGCGTCCTCGTCGCGGATCTCGTCGACAGTTCGCATCTGCACGCCCGCGCCCCCATCCCCGAAGCGAAGGCACACGATCCCCAGCTGCTAGAGAAGGTGCTCGATGGACTCCGCAGTATCCGATAACGCCTTCCTCGACAGCGACGAGCAGACGCTGGTGAAGATCGTGGTGACCGGACCCTTCGGCGTCGGGAAGACGACGCTGATCAACACGCTCTCCGAGACCGCGCCGCTGCACACCGAGGAGGTCATGACCCAGGCCGGTGCGGCGACCGACGATCTCGCCGGGGTACGGGACAAGGCCACCACCACGGTCGCCATCGACTTCGGCCGCAGGACGCTCCCCGGTGACCTGGTCCTCTACCTGTTCGGCACTCCGGGCCAGAAGAGGTTCAAGCCGCTCTGGGAGGACATCGCGCGCGGCGCCCTGGGTGCGGTGGTCCTGGTCGACACGCGCCGTCTCGACGACTCGTTCGACGTCATCGACATGATCGAGCAGCAGGGCCTGTCCTACGCCGTGGCCGTCAACAACTTCCCCGATTCGCCCGACTACCCGCCCGAGGTGCTCCGCGACCACCTGGACCTGGAGCCGCACACCCCGCTGGTCGTCTGCGACGCCCGCGAGACGTCGTCGGCCGTGGACGTACTGATCGCGTTGGTGACCCACCTGCTTGCCGCCCACCCCGTCCTGGAAGCCTCATGAGCACCTACCTGCCCCTGGCCGTCCCCCTGTACAGCCCGGACTTCGCCGCGGATCCCGGGCGGGTCTACGCCCGCCTGCGCGCGTTCGGGCCGGTTGCCCCCGTCGAGGTGTCGCCGGGCGTCAGCGGCTATCTCGTCACCGACCGCGGCGCCGCTCTGGCCATACTCAACGACCCCGACGTCTGGTCGAAGGACCCGCGGGTCTGGGAGCGCGGGCTCCCGGCCGACTCGCCGGTGAAGCCGATGATGGGGTGGCGGCCCAACGCCCTGTTCAACGACGGCGCCGAGCACCGCCGCTACCGGTCGGTCATCACCGACAGCTTCAGCCGGATCGAGCCGCACGAACTGCGAGGCCAGGTCGCGGAGATCGCGGACGGTCTGATCCAGGACTTCGCCGGCACGGGTGAGGTCGACCTGGTCGGCCAGTACGCCCGCCCGTTGCCGCTGGTGCTGTTCAACACGATGTTCGGCATGCCGCCCGAGGACGGACCCCGCCTGGTGGCTGCCATGGGCGGCCTGTTCGAATCCGAACCCGAGCGCGCGATCAAGGCGAACGAGGACTTCGGCCGGTACATGGAGGAACTCATCGCGCTCAAGGTGCAGCAGCGCGGCGAGGACCTGACGAGCTGGTTCATGGACCACCCCGCCGGTCTGGGGCCGGAGGAACTCGCCCACCAGGTGATCCTCACGATGGCTGCCGGGCAGGAGCCGACCACGAACCTGATCTCGAACGCCCTGTCACGCATGCTGTCCAATCCGGACTACTACAGCAGCCTCTCCAACGGCGCCCGCACCGCCCGCGACGCCATCAACGACGTGCTGCGCCACGAGCCGCCGATGGCGAACTACAGCGCGCACTACCCGCGGCGCAACATGCAGATCGGCAGCACCTGGATCCCCGCCGACAGCCTCGTACTCATCTCGTACCACGCGGCGAACACCACCCCGGACGGGCACGACGGCGGCGAGCGCACCGACGGCGGCGCCCACCTCGCCTGGTCCTCCGGTCCGCACGCCTGCCCCGTCAAACAGCCCGCCCTGCTCATCGCGATCACCGCGATCGAGAGGCTCACCAGCCACCTCGGGGACCTCGAACTCGCGGTGCCCCGCGAGAGCCTGCAATGGCGCCCCGGCCCCTTCCACCGCGCACTGGCACACCTCCCGGCCCGCTTCGGACCCATCACGCCGCAGAAAACTGGAGTCACCCCATGGAGCAGCCCCTCGTCCTCGACCCCGCCGGTCGCGACGTCCACGGAGAGTCCGCTCTCCTCCGCGAGCGCGGGCCCGCGACCCGGGTCGTACTCCCCGGCGCCATAGACGCCTGGGCCGTCACCAGCCACTCGCTCCTCAAGGAGCTCCTGACCGACGACCGCGTGACCAAGGACCCCCGCGCCTGGGACGTCTGGCAGCGCGGCGAGATCACCCCGGACATGTGGGTCTACACCTGGGTGGCGGTCTCCAACATGTTCACCGCCGCGGGGCAGGACCACCGCCGCCTGCGCAAGCTCGTCACCCCCGCGTTCACCGGGCGCCGCATCGAGGCGCTGAGGCCCGTCATCCAGGAGATCGCCGACCGGCTGCTGGACGACATGGCGCTCGACCCCGACGGCACGGTGGACCTGCGCAGCGCGTACGCCCACCCGTTGCCCATGCAGGTCATCTGCCATCTGTTCGGGCTGCCGGAGGACCTCCGGCCTCGCATGGCCCAGTTGGTCGAGAAGGTCTTCGACACGACCATCGAGGACGCCGCGTCGAACTTCGCGGAGCTCCAGCAGATGCTGACCGACCTCATCGCGAGCAAGCGGCAGAACCCCGGGGACGACATGACCAGCGTCCTGATCGCCACCCGTGACGAGGACGGCGCCCGCCTGAGCGAAGCCGAACTGACCGACACGCTCCTGCTCATCATCAGCGCAGGCTTCGAGACCACCGTCAACCTCATCGGCAACGCCGTCCGCGCCCTGCTGGAACATCCCGAACAGCTCCAGCAGGTCACCGGGGCCGGTGCGAAGCGCTGGAACGACGTCGTCGAGGAGACCCTGCGGTGGGAGCCGAGCGTGGCCCATCTGCCCCTGCGCTACGCCGTCGAGGACATCGACCTCCCAGACGGTCAGCGCATCGCCCGGGGTGAAGCGATCCTCGCGTCCTACGCCGCGGCGGGCCGGGAGCCGGCCCAGCACGGCCCGGACGCCGACCGGTTCGACATCGACCGGTTCGGCCGGGAGCACCTGGCGTTCGGCCACGGGGTCCACTTCTGCCTCGGGGCTCCGCTCGCACGCCTGGAAGGCGATGTGGCCCTGACCACCTTGTTCGCCCGGTACCCGGACCTCTCCCTGGCGTCCCCCGCCGCGGACGTGCCTCCCGTCGAGTCGTTCATCGTCAACGGCGCTCAACGCATCGACGTCACGCCGGGCCGTCCCGCCTCGGCCTGAGAACCCGGAGGGTCGAGGAGTCCGAGTCGGCCGGTCCGGTTGTCCACCGGCCGGCCGGCTCGCCTCTCTGCCCCCACTGCCGTTACTCCCGGCCCTCGGCAGGGAGCAGCCCGGCCGCGTCCAGCAGGTAGTCGGTCATCGGGTCGTAGTAGCGCGGGTCGGTGACGTGGTCGTCCAGCGGCACGGTGACCTGGAGGGTGCCCTCCGCCTCGCCCAGGAACAGCGCGGGGTCGTTGCAGTCGGCGTAGCCGATCGAGTCGATCCCGCGCTGCCCCGCGCACCCGGCCCAGCCGTGGTCGGCCACGACCAGGTCGGGCTGCGGCCGGCCCTCGCGCTCCAGGCCGTCCAGGACGGCGGCCATCGGAGCGGGCGAGTGCGTGTGCCAGAGAGTCGCACCGCGTTCCAGTACGGCGACGTCCGCGAACTGGAACACCATGCCCTCGTCCGCCATCAGGCCGCCCGGGATGCGCACGATCTCGCATCCGGCGGCCCGCAGGGCGTCCGCGGTCTGCCGGTGCACGTCGAGCAGCCCGCCCGGGTGCCCGGTCGCGAACAGCACGCGCTCCCCGTCCGCCGCCGCCTTCCGCAGCCGGGCGGCCATCCGGTCGAGGGCGTCGACGGTCAGCTCCGGGTCGATGGTGTCCTGACCCTGCCGGTGCTCGGGGTCGTCGATCACCCCGCATCTCTCGGCCATCACGGCCAGCACGTCCTGCTCGTCGAGCCAGCGGTCACCGAGCTCCAGCCCCAGCCAGAAATGGCGGTTGCCGTTGGCGAGCTGGCGGTAGTGGGAGAGGTTGTTGTCGCGGGGGGTGGCGACGTCGCCCGCGATACGTGTGCGGACGAGGTGCTCGACGAGGGCAGCGCGGCTGGGTATCGGCATGCACCCCATTGTGCCGTCGGTGACGTCCCGTGCGCCCGGTGTCCCGCACCACGGACGGAACGCGGACGCGGACCGGGGCCCCTCCCGTGCGGCGAGACGCCGCGGGCGGCACCCGGGGACGGCGTCCCCGGTGCCGCCCGCGGCGTCGTCGGCCGACGGACTACGGGCCGGGCGAAGCAGGCGTCACCGCGCGATCAGTCGGTTTTCACCTTCACCCAGTCCAGGGTGCGCTCCACGGCCCGCTTCCAGCCCTCGTATCCCTCCTGGCGCTGATCCTCGCTCCATTCCGGTTCCCAGCGCCTCGACTCCTGCCAGTGGGAGCGCAGCTCGTCGGTGTCGCTCCAGAAGCCGGTGGCGAGCCCCGCCGCGTAGGCCGCGCCGAGCGCCGTGGTCTCGGCGACCACCGGGCGGCTCACCGGCACGCCCAGCACGTCCGCCTGGATCTGCATGCACAGGTCGTTGGCGGTCACGCCGCCGTCCACCCTGAGCACGTCCAGGTGCACGCCCGAGTCCTGTTCCATCGCGTCCACCACGTCGCGGCTCTGGTAGCAGATGGCCTCCAGCGTGGCGCGCGCGATGTGTGCGTTGGTGTTGTAGCGGGCCAGGCCCACCATCGCGCCTCGCGCGTCGGAGCGCCAGTAGGGTGCGAAGAGCCCGGAGAAGGCGGGTACGAAGTACATCCCGCCGTTGTCCTGCACCGACCGGGCCAGCGGTTCGCTCTCCGCAGCCGTGCTGATGATCTTCAGCTGGTCGCGCAGCCATTGCACGGCCGCGCCGGTGACGGCGATGGACCCCTCCAGCGCGTAGACGACCGGGCTGTCGCCGAACTGGTAGGCCACGGTGGTCAGCAGGCCGCTCCGCGACCGCACCAGCTCGGTCCCCGTGTTGAGGACGAGGAAGTTGCCGGTGCCGTAGGTGTTCTTGGCCTCGCCCGGTGCGAAGCAGACCTGGCCGACCGTGGCCGCCTGCTGGTCGCCGAGGACACCGGTGATCGGAACGGCTGCGTTCAGCGGCCGTGAGGTACGCGCGGTGCCGTAGGACTCCGCGTCCGACGAGGGGTGGATGCTCGGCAGCATCGCACGTGGGATCCCGAAGATGCCCAGCAGCTCGTCGTCCCAGTCCAGCGTCTCCAGGTTCATCAGCATCGTGCGGCTGGCGTTGGTGACGTCGGTGGCATGCACACCGCCGTTCGGTCCGCCGGTGAGGTTCCACAGCACCCACGCGTCCGTGTTCCCGAACAGGGCGTGACCCGCCTCGGCCTCCTCGCGGAGTCCGTCCACGTTCTCGAGCAGCCACTTGATCTTGCCGCCGGAGAAGTAGGTGGCGGGCGGCAGGCCCGTCTTGTGCCGGATGACCTCCCCGTGGCCGTCGCGTTCCAGGGCTGCGGCGATGCTGTCCGTGCGGGTGTCCTGCCAGACGATGGCGTTGTAGTACGGGCGCCCCGTGCGGGGGTCCCAGACCACCGTGGTCTCCCGCTGGTTGGTGATTCCGATCGCCCTGAGGTCCGACGCCTTCAGGCCACCGGTCCGGATGGCGTTCTGGATCACCGTGTTGGTGCGTTCCCAGATCTCCACGGGGTCGTGCTCGACCCACCCCGACCGCGGCAGGATCTGGTTGTGCTCAAGCTGGTGCCGGGCCACCTCGTTACCGGCGTGATCGAAGATCATGAAGCGGGTGCTGGTGGTCCCCTGGTCCACCGCGCCGATGAACTCCGGCATCGCTGCCGTCCCTTCTCCTGGTGTCGAGGTCCGCGATCGGACCGGTTTTCTTGCGTGACCGCTCCCGGGCCGCCGGGGTCAGCCTTCCGCCGTCGGCTTGTCGGGGACGCGGCCCTCCTGCTCCGGGCCGCTCCGCGCCTTGACCAACGGGCTGATCATCAGGTCGTAGACCAACATGCCGATGACCCCGCCGATGAGCGGTCCGACGATGGGAATCCACCAGTAGCCGCTGTACCAGTCGAACGTGCCCGGCAGGGCGATGTCGCCCCAGCCCTCGAAGTACGCGAACAGCCGGGGCCCGAAGTCGCGGGCGGGATTGATCGCGTACCCGGCGTTCGTCCCGAAGGTCATTCCGATCGCCACGACGATGAGGCCGGTGATGTAGGGAGCGAGGTTGGCCAGTGGTGCCAGGTTCCGGCTGTCGGTGACCGCGCAGATCAGGAGGAGCAGAATGCCGGTGCCGACGATCTGGTCGAGCAGCGGACCCCACCAGGAGTCCCCGAAGTACTCGGCAGGGAAGGTGGCGAAGATCGAGAAGGTGGGAAGCGACTCGTCCCGGGCCAGCCCTTCCTTCTCGTTGAAGAAGTCGATCGCCCACCGGTACGACGCGTACACCAGTGCGGCGGCCACGAAGGCCCCCATCACCTGGGCGAGCCAGTACGGACCCACCTTCCGCCAGGCCAGCGCGCGCCGGACGGCGAAGGCCAGCGTGACCGCCGGGTTCAGGTGCGCGCCGCTCACGCCGCCGGCGACGTAGACGCCGAAGACCACCCCCAGGCCCCAGCCCCAGCAGATGATGATCCAGTCGGCGGCGCCGAAGGGGTCTGCCTGGCGTCCGGACCCGGGCAGGCCGGCGACCGTCAGGGCCACCGAACCGACGCCCAGGACAATGAGTACGAAGGTGCCCAGGAATTCGGCGAGCATTTCGCCGCCGAGACCCTCGCGGTATCCCCGTCGACGTGTCGTGCGAACAGCCACAGCTATCGGCCTTCCTCGGTCGGATTGCAACATCTGGCGGCCCCGCGCCCACTGCGGCAGGCGGTACGGCGCTCTCCACCGTGCGCGTCGGGCCCCTGGTGTCAGGCAGAGGCGCAGAGGGATATCGCCAGGTCCGTCCGGCCGAGCCGGGCGTGGGGTGCGGGATGGGACCGCGAATCCGCCGGCACGGTGCCCGCGGCCGTCTCACCGACGGGCCACAGCGCCTTGCCCTGCCGGGACGGATGCCGCAGAACGCCTCGGTACGCCTGCACGTGTGGTTCCTCGCTTCCGTCGTGCCCCGACTGCTGTCCGACGGCCCGAGGACGTGCGCCCGCACCGGCGTTCCAGGGGGTTGCGGCAACTGCGGGCCAGCATGACCGACTCAGCTGTTCCATCGTGGACGACACCCACGCGGCTTCACCCGAAGGGCGGCATGCGGCGCGGAGGCCCACGGACCGAGGTACGTGGCTCCACTGCCTGGAGCCGGGCTCAACCGGGTCCGGCCACGCCGGGCCGGCACCGGGAACGTGCGTACGGCGAGTCTGCGGTGTTCGGCGCGGCGACGTGCGCGCGCCGGGGCGCCGCCTCCTGCGGACCGCTCAGGAGCCCGCCGCCGCGAACGCCCCGCGGGCGAGCCGGTGCAGCAGCGCCGCCGTGGCCGCACGGCCGGGGAGCGCTTCGGGGCGGGCCAGGTGCGGGGTGGAGTTGAGCAGGCCGAACACCGCGTGCACGGTGACGCGGGCCTCGTTCTCCGGGAGGGCGGGGTAGAGCGCGCGGACGACATCGACCCAGACCTCGACGTACTCCCGCTGGAGCCTGCGCACCCGCTTGCGGTCGGTGTCGCGCAGCCGGTCCAGCTCACGGTCGTGGAGGGTGATCAGGGGGCGGTCGTCCAGGGCGAAGTCGATGTGGCCCTCGATGAGGGCGTCCAGGAGCGCTGCAGGGCTGCCGTCCGCGGACGCCCCGTCCTGCGACACGCGCAGCTGTCCGCCTGCGAGGAGCCGCTCACTGATGCCGACGAGCAGCTCGGCGAGCATCGCGTCCTTGCCGGGGAAGTGGCGGTAGAGGCCGGGGCCGCTGATACCGACCGCGGCTCCTATCTCGTCGACCCCGACACCGTGGAAGCCGCGCTCGGCGAAGAGGCGTGCCGCCTCTCGGAGGATCTGCTCGCGGCGGGTGGGTGCCGCGACACGGGCGGCGGCATGGGTGCTCATGAGGATTCATTCTAGACAGGCGGGTTAGCGCTCGTTAACCTGAGCGTCACGCGTTAACGCTCATTAACTACCGCGGTACGGGCAAGGGGGCTCGACAGGATGCAGCAGGCACCGGTCCTGGTGAGCGCGGCCGATCCCGCCTCGGAGGCCTGGCAGGCCAACGAGGCGGCGCATCACGCGCTCGCCGAGGAGCTGCGCACGCGGCTCGCCACAGCACGGCTCGGCGGGGGTGAGAAGGCACGCGCCCGGCATGTGGCGCGCGGCAAGCTGCTGCCCCGGGAGCGGGTGGACACGCTGCTGGACGCGGGCTCACCCTTCCTGGAGCTCGCGCCCCTGGCCGCCGAGGGGCTGTACGGGGGCGCGGCACCGGCCGCCGGGGTGATCGCCGGAATCGGGCGGGTCAGCGGCCGGGAGTGCGTGATCGTCGCCAACGACGCGACCGTCAAGGGCGGCACCTATTACCCGATGACGGTGAAGAAGCACCTCCGCGCCCAGGAGGTGGCCCTGGAGAACCGGCTGCCCTGCCTGTACCTGGTGGACTCGGGGGGCGCGTTCCTCCCGATGCAGGACGAGGTGTTCCCCGACCGGGACCACTTCGGGCGCATCTTCTTCAACCAGGCCCGGATGTCGGGCGCGGGCATCCCGCAGATCGCCGCGGTGCTCGGCTCCTGCACGGCGGGCGGGGCGTACGTGCCGGCCATGAGCGACGAGGCCGTCATCGTCCGGAACCAGGGCACGATCTTCCTGGGCGGCCCGCCGCTCGTGAAGGCTGCCACCGGCGAGGTCGTGACGGCGGAGGAGCTGGGCGGCGGCGAGGTCCACTCCCGCACGTCCGGGGTCACCGACCACCTCGCCGAGGACGACGCGCACGCGCTGCGGATCGTGCGGAACATCGTCGCGACCCTCCCGGACCGTGGCCCGCTCCCCTGGTCGGTGGAGCCCTCGGAGGAGCCGAAGGCGGACCCCGCCGGACTGTACGGGGCGGTCCCCGTCGACTCGCGTACGCCCTACGACGTGCGGGAGGTCATCGCCCGGGTGGTGGACGGCTCGCGCTTCGCCGAGTTCAAGTCGGAGTACGGCCAGACGCTGATCACCGGCTTCGCCCGGATCCACGGCCATCCCGTCGGAATCGTCGCGAACAACGGGATCCTGTTCGCGGAGTCCGCCCAGAAGGGCGCCCACTTCATCGAGCTGTGCGACCAGCGCGGCATTCCGCTGGTCTTCCTGCAGAACATCTCCGGTTTCATGGTCGGCCGGGACTACGAGGCCGGCGGCATCGCCAAGCACGGCGCCAAGATGGTGACGGCCGTGGCCTGCACGAGGGTGCCGAAGCTGACGGTCGTGGTCGGCGGGTCGTACGGCGCGGGCAACTACTCCATGTGCGGCCGGGCCTACTCACCCCGCTTCCTGTGGATGTGGCCGAACGCCAAGATCTCCGTCATGGGCGGCGAGCAGGCCGCCTCGGTGCTGGCCACCGTCAAGCGGGACCAGATCGAGGGACGTGGCGAGGAGTGGCCCGTCGAGGAGGAAGAGGCCTTCAAGGATCCGGTCCGCGCGCAGTACGAGCAGCAGGGCAACGCCTATTACGCCACCGCCCGGCTCTGGGACGACGGTGTGATCGACCCGACGGAGACCCGGCAGGTGCTGGGACTCGCCCTGACCGCGTGTGCCAACGCCCCACTGGGTGAGCCCAGTTTCGGCGTCTTCCGGATGTGACGTGAGGACTTCCATGTTCAGCACTGTTCTGGTCGCCAACCGTGGCGAGATCGCCGTCCGGGTCATCCGGACCCTGCGCGAGCTCGGCGTGCGGTCGGTCGCCGTCTTCAGCGACGCCGACGCGGACGCGCGGCACGTCCGGGAGGCGGATACAGCGGTACGCATCGGGCCCGCCCCGGCAGCCGAGAGCTATCTGTCGGTGGAGCGGCTGCTGGACGCCGCCCGCCGCACGGGTGCCGAAGCGGTCCACCCCGGTTACGGCTTCCTCGCCGAGAACGCGGGTTTCGCCCGGGCCTGCGCGGAGGCGGGGCTGGTCTTCATCGGCCCGCCCGCCGAGGCGATCTCGTTGATGGGCGACAAGATCCGCGCCAAGGAGACCGTCGCCGCGGCCGGTGTGCCCGTGGTGCCGGGCTCGTCCGGGAGCGGGCTCACTGACGCCCAACTGGGCTCCGCCGCCCGGGAGATCGGGATGCCGGTCCTGCTGAAGCCGTCGGCGGGCGGTGGCGGCAAGGGCATGCGGCTGGTGCGTGACGAGGCGCTGCTGGCCGACGAGATCGCCGCGGCCCGGCGTGAGGCGCGCGCGTCGTTCGGCGACGACACGCTGCTCGTGGAGCGGTGGATCGACCGGCCACGCCACATCGAGATCCAGGTCCTGGCCGACGGCCACGGGAACGTGGTGCACCTCGGCGAGCGCGAGTGCTCGCTCCAGCGCCGCCACCAGAAGATCATCGAGGAGGCTCCCTCGGTCCTGCTGGACGAGGAGACCCGGGCCGCGATGGGCGAGGCGGCCGTGCAGGCGGCCCGCTCCTGCGGATACGTCGGCGCGGGGACGGTCGAGTTCATCGTCCCGGGCAACGACCCCTCCTCGTACTACTTCATGGAGATGAACACCCGGCTCCAGGTCGAGCACCCGGTCACCGAGCTGATCACCGGCCTCGACCTGGTGGAGTGGCAGCTCCGGGTCGCCTCCGGCGGCCGGCTCCCCCACGCGCAGGCGGACATCACGCTCACCGGGCACGCGGTCGAGGCCCGGGTCTGCGCCGAGGACCCGGCCCGCGGCTTCCTGCCGTCCGGCGGCACGGTGCTGGCCCTGCACGAGCCGCAGGGCGGCGGGGTGCGGACGGACTCGGGGCTCAGCGAGGGCGTGCCGGTCGGCAGCACGTACGACCCGATGCTCTCGAAGGTCATCGCGTACGGTCCGGACCGGCCCACGGCGCTGCGCCGGCTCCGGGCGGCGCTGGCGGACACGGTGGTGCTGGGCGTCCCGACGAACGCCGGTTTCCTGCGGCGGCTGCTGGCCCATCCGGCGGTGGCCGCGGGCGAGCTGGACACCGGGCTGGTGGAGCGGGAGGCGGACGGCCTGGTGCCGGACGGCGTGCCGGAGGAGGTGTACGCGGCGGCGGCGCTGCTGCGGCAGCACTCCCCCGCACCCGTGGGCGGCTGGGTCGATCCGTTCTCGGTGCCCAGCGGCTGGCGGCTGGGCGGCACCCCCGCCGAGACCTTCCACCACTTCCGGGTCCCGGGCCACGAGCCGGTGCGGGTGGGGCTGCGTGCGGGCGCGGAGGGCACGGCCGGGCTGACGTTCGGCCACGCCGGGGACCGGGAGGAGACCGCGGACGCGTGCGGCCCGCTGCCGTCGCTGCCCGGCGCCGAGCGGTCCAGGCTCGTCGAGGTGTCCGGGCGGCGCGTCGTCGTCGAGGTCGACGGCCTGACCCACACGTTCAGCCGGGCCGCGTCCCCGGAGGGCACCTGGCTCGGCCGGGACGGAGACGCCTGGCACGTCCAGGACCACGACCCGGTCGAGGCGTCCCTCGGCGGCGCCGGCCGCTCGGGCGCGGACACACTCGCCGCGCCCATGCCCGGGACCGTCACGGTGGTGAAGGTGGCGGTCGGTGACGAGGTCGTGGCCGGGCAGAGTCTGCTGGTCGTCGAGGCCATGAAGATGGAACACGTCATCTCCGCCCCGCACGCCGGAACCGTCACCGAGCTGGACGTCACCGCCGGTGCCACGGTCGCCATGGACCAGATCCTGGCCGTGGTGGCCCCGAAGGAGGAAGCGTGAGCGACACCGGACTGCCCATGACGGTTCCCGCGCCGGGGCTGCCGGACCGGGTCCGCATCCATGAGGTCGGTGCCCGCGACGGACTGCAGAACGAGAAGTCCGTCGTACCGACCGAGGTCAAGGCGGAGTTCGTCCGCCGGCTCGCGGAGGCCGGGCTCTCCACCATCGAGGCGACCAGCTTCGTCCATCCGAAGTGGGTGCCCCAACTGGCTGACGCGGAGCAGTTGTTCCCGATGCTCGGGGACATCGCGGACGTCGGGGACGTGACCCTCCCGGTCCTCGTGCCGAACGAGCGGGGCCTGGACCGCGCGCTTGCGCTCGGAGCCCGCCGGATCGCCGTGTTCGGCTCGGCCACCGAGACGTTCGCCGCCAGAAACCTCAACCGCACGGTGGACGAGTCACTCACCATGTTCGAGCCGGTGGTGGCCCGCGCCAAGGACGCCGGGGTCCATGTGCGCGGCTATCTGTCGATGTGTTTCGGCGACCCGTGGGAGGGCGCCGTGCCCGTCGCCCAGGTCGTCCGCGTCGCGAAGGCGCTGATGGACCTCGGCTGCGACGAGCTCTCGCTCGGCGACACGATCGGCGTGGCCACCCCGGGCCATGTGACGGGGCTGCTGGCCGCGCTGAACGACGCGGGGGTCCCCACCGGCACGATCGGGGTGCACTTCCACGACACGTACGGCCAGGCGCTGTCCAACACCCTGGTCGCCCTCCAGCACGGGGTGACGACGGTGGACGCGTCGGCGGGCGGTCTCGGCGGCTGCCCGTACGCGAAGAGCGCGACCGGAAATCTCGCCACCGAGGATCTCGTGTGGATGCTCGACGGCCTCGGTGTCCACACCGGGGTCGATCTCGGCGCACTCACCGCCACGAGCGTGTGGATGGCCGAACAACTGGGCCGCCCGAGCCCGTCCCGTACCGTCCGCGCGCTGTCCCACAAGGAGTGAAGCACCGATGTCCCTTGACCACCGGCTGACCGCCGAGCACGAGGAACTGCGCCGCACCGTCGAGGAGTTCGCACACGATGTGATCGCCCCGAAGATCGGCGACCTTTACGAGCGCCATGAGTTCCCGTACGAGATCGTCCGGGAGATGGGGCGGATGGGCCTCTTCGGCCTGCCCTTCCCCGAGGAGTACGGCGGCATGGGCGGCGACTACCTCGCCCTCGGGATCGCCCTGGAGGAGCTGGCCCGGGTCGACTCGTCCGTGGCCATCACCCTGGAGGCCGGTGTCTCCCTCGGCGCCATGCCCGTCTTCCGGTTCGGGACCGAGGAGCAGAAGCAGCGGTGGCTGCCGAAGCTGTGCGCGGGAGAGGCGCTGGGCGCGTTCGGGCTGACGGAGCCGGACGGCGGCTCGGACGCGGGCGGCACCCGGACGACGGCTGTCCTGGACGAGGCCGCCGGCGAGTGGGTGATCAACGGATCCAAGTGCTTCATCACCAACTCCGGTACGGACATCACGGAGCTGGTCACGGTCACGGCGGTCACCGGCCGCAAGGAGAACGGCGCCCCGCGCATCTCCGCGATCATCGTCCCGTCCGGCACCCCCGGCTTCACGGTGGCCGCCCCGTACTCCAAGGTCGGGTGGAACGCCTCCGACACCCGTGAGCTGTCCTTCTCCGACGTCCGCGTCCCGGCGGCGAACCTGCTGGGCGAGGAGGGCCGCGGGTACGCGCAGTTCCTGCGGATCCTGGACGAGGGCCGGATCGCCATCTCGGCGCTGTCCACGGGCCTTGCGCAGGGGTGTGTGGACGAGTCGCTGAAGTACGCGAAGGAGCGGCACGCCTTCGGGAAGCCGATCGGCGCCAACCAGGCCATCCAGTTCAAGATCGCGGACATGGAGATGCGGGCGCACATGGCCCGGATCGGCTGGCGCGACGCGGCCTCCCGGCTGGTGGCGGGCGAGCCGTTCAAGAAGGAGGCGGCGATCGCGAAGCTGTACTCGTCGACGGTGGCGGTGGACAACGCCCGCGAGGCGACCCAGATCCACGGCGGCTACGGCTTCATGAACGAGTATCCGGTGGCCCGGATGTGGCGCGACTCCAAGATCCTGGAGATCGGCGAGGGCACGAGCGAGGTCCAGCGGATGCTGATCGCCCGTGAACTGGGCATGGACGCCTGACGGTCGGGCCGCCCGGTCGGTGCAGCCCGCCGCGGGCATGTACCGGCCGGCGCCCTGGAGGTCCTCCTCCGTGACCAGGACCCGCGTCGATGTGGCCTGCCGCAGGCCGGAGTTCGCCCCGGACGGCGACATCCGCCGGCTGCGGCCGGCCACCGACTGAGAGCGGCCGACCCGCAGAGGGAAGCCTCCCTCCCCGCCCCCGGGGAGGGAGGCTTCCCTCTGCGGGGGTAACGGAACGGCCGCTCCCCTTGCCCTCCGCGCCCGCCGTATGTGAGGTTAGGCTAGCCTTCCCTCGAATCGTCAGCGGGCGCCCTGGGGCGCGTACGAAAGCAGACCCACTCATGTCCAACGTCCGGACCAGCTCACTCTCCCGCCGTGGCCTGCTGGCCGTCGGCGGCGCCGTCGGCCTCGGTGCCGTCCTCGCGGCCTGCGGCGACGGGGACGAGAAGGGCTCCACCTCGGGTTCGAGTGCGGAGAAATCCGGCCCCTGGTCCTTCAAGGACGACCGCGGGCAGACGGCCGAGGCCGATTCCGCACCGAAGAACATCGTCGCGTTCATCGGGGTCGCCGCCGCGCTCCACGACTACGGCGTCGAGGTCAAGGGTGTCTTCGGCCCGACGAAGACCACCGACGGCAAGGCCGACGTGCAGGCCGGAGACCTCGACATCAGCAAGGTCGAGGTCCTCGGCAACGTCTGGGGCGAGTTCAACGTCGAGAAGTACGCCGGCCTCGCACCGGAGCTCCTCGTCACCGCCATGTGGGAGAAGGACGCCCTCTGGTACGTGCCGGACCAGTCCAAGGACAAGATCCTCAAGCTGGCCCCGAGCGTCGCCCTGTGGGCGGCGCAGACCACGATCCCGAAGGCGATCCAGCGGCACGAGGACCTCGCCGCCTCCCTCGGCGCGGACGTGAAGGCCAAGAAGATCACCGACGCCAAGGCCGCCTTCGAGAAGGCCGCGGCCCGGCTGCGCGCCGCCGCCAAGTCCCAGCCGAACATCAAGGTCCTCGTCGGCTCGGCCAGCCAGGACCTGTTCTACGTAACGCTCGCCAAGACGTCCGCCGACACCCTGTACTTCCAGGAACTCGGCGTGCAGTTCGTCGAGCCGAAGGTCAACGAGGCCGGCTTCTTCGAGGAGCTGAGCTGGGAGAACGTCGACAAGTACGACGCCGACATCATCATGATGGACAACCGCTCCTCGGCCCTGCAGCCCGACGCGCTGACCTCGAAGCCGACCTGGGCGGGACTGCCCGCCGTGAAGGCGGGTCAGATCATCCCGCGCACGACGGAGCCCATCTACTCCTACGACAAGTGCGCACCGATCCTCGACGCCCTCGCCGAGGCCATCGAGAAGGCCAAGAAGGTCGGCTGACCTCCGGGTCCGGCCCGGACGACTCCGGGCCGGACCGCCGTCGCAGTTCCGGTTCCTGGGAGGACCGCTCGCATGACGACCGCCACCGCACCCGCCATAGCCCCCTTCCGGTTCTTCGGACTGACGGTCCTGCGGACCTGCCGGCTGAGCCCGTCGATGCGGAGAATCACGTTCGGCGGCCCGGGAAGCGACGGCTTCGTCGCCGGGGGCCGGGACCAGAGCCTCTCGATCTTCCTGCCGCACCCGGGCCAGACCGAGGCCGTGGTCCCGGTCGACGCGAACGGTGAGTGGTTCCCGGCCTGGCGCGCACTGCCCCACGACGTCAGGGCGGTGATGCGGTCGTACACCGTGCGCGCCCAGCGGTACGCCGCGGACGGCTCCACCGAGATCGACATCGACTTCGCGCTGCACGAGCACGGCGGGCCCGCCTGCCGCTGGGCGGAGGCCGCGGTGCCGGGGCAGCGGCTCACCGTGCTGGGCCCCACCGGCCGGGACAACAACGGCGTCCGCTTCCAGCCGCCGCAGGACACCGGGTGGGTGCTGATCTGCGCCGACGAGACGGCGCTGCCCGCCGCGTCCGCCGCCCTGGAGTGGCTGCCGCCCGGCACGCGGGCCCGGGTCTGGCTGGAGGTCCCGCACACCCAGGACCGGCTGGAGCTCCGCACGGAGGCCGACGCGCACATCACCTGGCTCGTACGGGACGAGGGAGCCCCCTCCGCCCTGGATGCCGTGCGTGCCGCCGAACTGCCCGGGGGAACTCCGTACGCCTGGATCGCGGGCGAGTCCTCAGGGGTCCGCGGGCTGCGCCGCCACCTCGTCCGGGAGCGGGAGTTCGACCGCAGGCGCGTCACCTTCGTCGGGTACTGGCGGCGCGGACTGAGCGAGGAGCAGCTGAGGGAAGAGGCGACGCGGGTGCCCGCGTAACGCGGCCGCACGCAGTGTGGAGTTCCGGTGACGGAACCCCAGAAAAGGCGAACACGACGGGTCTTGTTAGGTTAGGCTTACCTAACTTAAGCGCCGCGCCCCTCGCCCCTGCCCGGAGGGCCGCGACGACGTCCCCACCCGGGAGGCCCCCTCCATGCGTTCCCACCTGCTCAACCGCACGACGACGGAGGACTACCGTCGGTCCGTCACCGCGGGCGTAGAACAGGTCGCGGCCAGAATCGCCTCCGCCGAGCAGCCGTTCAGCGGCATGGGCGTGGACGGGCTCACCCCCGTCGTCGACGCCATCGACCTCGACCGGCCGCTCGGTGACACGGCTGCCGTCCTGGACGAACTCGGCGAGGTCTACCTCCGCGACGCCGTGTACTTCCACCACCCCCGGTACCTCGCCCACCTCAACTGCCCGGTGGTCATCCCCGCGGTGGTCGGTGAGGCCGTGCTCTCCGCCGTCAACTCCTCCCTGGACACCTGGGACCAGAGCGTGGGCGGCACCCTGATCGAGCGCCGGCTGATCGACTGGACGGCCGCCCGCATCGGCCTCGGCCCCGCGGCGGACGGCGTCTTCACCAGCGGCGGCACGCAGTCCAACCTCCAGGCACTGCTGCTGGCCCGCGAGGAGACCAAGCTGAGCCCCGGGGAGTTCACCCGGCTGCGGATCCTCACCTCCGAGTGCAGCCACTTCAGCGTCCAGAAGTCGGCCAAACTCCTCGGCCTCGGCCCTGATTCCGTCGTGTCGGTCCCCGTGGACCGCGAGAAGCGCATGCAGACCGTCGCGCTGGCCGCCGCCCTCGAACGCTGCGCGGCCGAGGGCACCGTACCGATGGCGGTCGTCGCCACCGCGGGGACCACGGACTTCGGCTCCATCGACCCACTGCCCGAGATCGCCGCGCTCTGCGAGCGGTACGCCACCTGGATGCACGTCGACGCCGCCTACGGCTGCGGGCTGCTCGCCTCACGCACCCGGCGCGGGCTCCTCGACGGGATCGAGCATGCCGACTCGGTGACCGTCGACTACCACAAGTCCTTCTTCCAGCCGGTGAGTTCGTCCGCCGTTCTGGTCCGCGACCGGTCGACGCTGCGTCATGCGACGTATCACGCGGAGTACCTCAACCCGGCTCGGACCGTCGAGGAGCGCATCCCCAACCAGGTGGACAAGTCCCTGCAGACCACCCGCAGGTTCGACGCGCTCAAGCTGTGGATGACGCTGCGCACGATGGGCGCGGACGGCATCGGTGAGCTGTTCGACGAGGTGTGCGACCTGGCCGCCGAGGGCTGGCGGCTGCTGGCCTCCGACCCGCGCTACGACGTCGTGGTGGAGCCGCGACTGTCCACCCTGGTGTTCAGATACGTCCCCGCCCACGCCGGGACGCCCGCCGACATCGACCGCGCCAACCTCTACGCCCGCAAGGCCCTCTTCGCCTCCGGTGAGGCCGTGGTGGCGGGCACGAAGGTCGGCGGCAGCCAGTACCTGAAATTCACCCTGCTCAACCCCGAGACGACCGTGGCCGACATCGCCGCCGTCCTCGATCTGATCGCCGGCCATGCCGAGCAGTACCTGGGAGAGTCCCTTGAACGCGCTTCCTGAACCCCTCGCCGCCCCCTACGACTTCATCGGGATCGGGCTCGGTCCCTTCAACCTGGGGCTCGCCTGCCTGAGCGAGCCGGTCGAGGAGCTGAACGGGGTGTTCCTGGAGTCCAAGCCGGACTTCGAGTGGCACTCGGGGATGTTCCTCGAAGGGGCCCATCTCCAGACGCCGTTCATGTCGGACCTCGTCACGATGGCCGACCCGACCTCCCCGTACTCCTTCCTCAACTACCTGAAGGAGCGGGGCAGGCTCTATTCGTTCTACATCCGGGAGAACTTCTACCCGCTGCGCACCGAGTACAACGACTACTGCCGGTGGGCGGCCGCCCGGCTGAGCAGTGTCCGTTTCAACCAGACCGTCCAGTCGGTTACGTACAGCGAGGACGACGGCCTGTACACCGTGCGCACCGCCGACAGCGCCTTCCGCGCCCGGCACCTCGTCCTGGGTACCGGCACCCCGCCGCACATCCCGGAGGCCTGCCACGGCCTGGGCGGCGACTTCCTGCACAACTCCCGGTATCTGCGGGAGAAGGCCACACTGCAGGCAAAGGAGTCCATCACCCTGGTGGGCAGCGGGCAGAGCGCGGCCGAGATCTACCACGACCTGCTCTCCGAGATCGACGTGCACGGCTACCGGCTGAACTGGGTCACGCGGTCCCCCCGTTTCTTCCCGCTGGAGTACACCAAGCTCACGCTCGAGATGACCTCGCCCGAGTACGTGGACTACTTCCACGCCCTGCCCGAGGACACCCGCTACCGGCTGGAGTCGGACCAGAAGGGCCTCTTCAAGGGCATCGACGGCGCGCTGATCGATTCGATCTTCGACCTGCTCTACCAGAAGAACGTGCAGGGCCCCGTCCCCACCCGCCTGCTCACGAACTCGGCTCTGCGCAGCGCGCGTTACGAGGAGTCCACGGGGACCTACACGCTGGGCCTGCGCCAGGAGGAACAGGGCACGGACTACGAGCTCGAGAGCGAGGGCCTGATCCTCGCCACCGGCTACCGGTACGCCGCCCCGGCCTTCCTGGAGCCCGTCGCCGACCGGATCCGGCACGACTCCCGGGGCCGCTTCGACGTGGCCCGCAACTACAGCATCGACACCACCGGGCGCGGGATCTTCCTGCAGAACGCCGGGGTGCACACCCACTCGATCACCTCGCCCGACCTGGGCATGGGTGCCTACCGCAACGCCTACATCATCGGCGAGCTGCTCGGCCGCGAGTACTACCCGGTCGAGAAGTCCGTCGCCTTCCAGGAGTTCGCCGTATGACCAGCACGCAGACCCCCGGGACGTTCACCGTCCGCCCCATGGACACCACCCCCGGCCGGGCCGGAGGGCGGTCCGACGCCGAAGTGGTGCACAGCTGGGTCACCCACCCCAGGTCGGCCTACTGGCTGATGGGCGACGCCCGCCTGGAGGACGTCGAGCGGGAGTACGCGGCGATAGCCGCCCACCCGCACCACGACGCCTTCATCGGCCTGCACGACGGCGAGCCCGCCTTCCTGATGGAGCGCTACGACCCCACCGAGGTCGAGCTCAAGGGCCTGTACGACGCGGAGCCCGGCGACATCGGGATGCACTTCCTGGTCGCCCCGCCCGAGACCCCGGTGCACGGCTACACCCTCGCCGTGATCACCACCGTCATGGAGACCCTCTTCGCCGATCCCGCCACACGCAGGGTCGTCGTCGAACCGGACGTCACCAACACCGCGGTGCACGCCCTGAACAAGGCCGTCGGCTTCGAGGTGATCCGCGAGATCGCCAAGCCGGAGAAGCGAGCCCTGCTCAGCGCCTGCACCCGCGAGCAGTTCGAGGCCGCGACCACGGGAGCAGACCGATGACCACACCCCCCGCCACCACCACCACCGCCGCCGTCGACCACCTGACCCCGGAGCGCTGGGCCGTCGCCAACCGGCTGCTCATCCGCAAGGCCCTGGCCGAGTTCTCGCACGAACGGCTGCTGGTCCCCGCCCCGGGCGACGGCGGCCGCCACAGCGTGCGCAGCGACGACGGGACGGTCGAGTACCGCTTCGCCGCCCGCCGCTTCGCGCTGGACCACTGGCAGGTCGACGCCTCGTCGATCACCCGTCACCGGCACGGCTCGGACCTCCCCCTCGACGCGCTGGAGTTCTTCGTCGAACTGCGGTCCACGCTGGGCCTGTCGGCGGAGGTCCTGCCGGTGTACCTGGAGGAGATCTCCTCCACGCTGGCTGGAACGGCGTACAAACTGACCAAGGAACCGACCACCTCGGCGCAGCTCGCCGTGGCCGGTTTCCAGGACGTCGAGACCGGGATGACCGAGGGGCACCCCTGTTTTGTCGCCAACAACGGGCGGCTCGGCTTCGGGGTCGGCGAATACCGCGCCTACGCCCCCGAGGCCGCGACCGGAATCCGGCTGGTCTGGCTGGCGGCCCGACGCGATCGCGCCACCTTCACGGCCGGTGCCGGGCTCGACTACCCCACTCTGATCGCCGGCGAGCTCGGCGAGAAGACCCTCGGCGGATTCGCGGCCCGGATGACGGACCTCGGGCTCGACCTCGACGACTACCTGCTGATCCCGGTCCACCCCTGGCAGTGGTGGAACAAGCTCGCCGTGACCTTCGCCGGCGAGGTGGCCCAGCAGCACCTGGTCTGCCTGGGCGAGGGCGAGGACACCTATCTGGCCCAGCAGTCGATCCGGACCTTCTTCAACGCCGACCACCCCGCGAAGCACTACGTCAAGACGGCGCTGTCCGTGCTGAACATGGGCTTCATGCGCGGGCTCTCCGCCGCGTACATGGAGGCGACTCCCGCGATCAACGACTGGCTGGCCGGCCTGATCGAGCGCGACGAGCTGCTGCGCGGCGCCGGGTTCTCGATCATCCGGGAGCGGGCCGCGATCGGCTACCGCCACCGGTCCTACGAGGCGGCGACCACCAAGGGGTCCCCGTATCTGAAGATGCTCGCCGCACTGTGGCGGGAGAGCCCGGTCCCCGCCCTGACCGGGCGGGAGCGGCTCGCGACGATGGCCTCGCTGCTCCACACCGACGCGGAGGGCCGCTCGGTGGCGGGCGCGCTGATCTCCGAGTCGGAGCTGGATCCGGCCGACTGGCTGCGGCGCTACCTGGACGCCTACCTGGTGCCGGTGCTGCACAGCTTCTACGCCTACGACCTGGTGTTCATGCCGCACGGCGAGAACGTGATCCTGGTCGTCGAGGACGGCGTCGTGCGCCGGACGGTGTTCAAGGACATCGCCGAGGAGATCGCGGTCCTGGACCCGGACGCGGTGCTGCCGCCCCAGGTCGAGCGGATCCGCGCCGAGGTCCCCGAGGACATGAAACTGCTGTCGGTCTTCACCGATGTCTTCGACTGCTTCCTCCGCTTCCTGGGGGCGGACCTGGCCACCGAGGGGGTCCTCGACGAAGAGACCTTCTGGCGGACGGTCGCCGCCTGCGTCAGGGGCTACCAGGACTCGGTGCCGCACCTCGCGGACAAGTTCAAGCAGTACGACATGTTCACGGAGGAGTTCGCGCTGTCCTGCCTGAACCGGCTGCAGCTGCGGAACAACCGGCAGATGGTCGACCTGGAGGACCCGGCCGGCGCGCTCCAGCTGACCGGCACACTGCGGAACCCCATCGCGGCGTACTGAGCCCGGCCATCCGGCCCCGCCCCTTCCCGGGCGGGGCCGGATGAGATCCTAAGGGGCATTCACGGCATAAAGGTCTCATCGAATGAGATTCCTGCCCGATATCGGGCAGATTTCTTGCGTAGCTCCGCCGATCCACGCAATATCGACGAGTGCTCGAACGCCGCCAGACGCATGACGACCTCATCGACCACCTCGTACGCTCCACCGCGCTCCAGCGCGGCGAGGCCGCAAGGGTGATCCTCGACGTGCTGGCGTACTTCGACGAGACGACCGAGGACTTCGTCCGGCGCCGCCACCGCGAGCTGCAGGCGGGCGGCCTGGTGAACGCGGAGATCTTCGAGCGGATCGCGGCCGAGCTGCCGCACCGCGCGGTGGCGCCGCAGGAGCTCTCGCTCCGGCAGCTGCGCCGCATCGTCTACGGCTGAGCGGGACACGCGGGTCGGGCACGGAACTGTACGTCGATGGAGGGGCAGAAACCCATGTGCGGAATCGTCGGATACATCGGGAAGCGTGACGTGGCTCCGCTGCTGCTCGAGGGCCTGCAGCGGCTCGAGTACCGGGGCTACGACTCCGCGGGCATCGTCATCACGGGCAAGGCCGCGGCGGGCAGGCCGGGTGTGCTGAAGACGGTCAAGGCCAAGGGCCGGGTCCGCGAGCTGGAGGCACGCGTACCCAAGCGGTTCGCCGGCACCACCGGCATCGCCCACACCCGCTGGGCCACCCACGGCGCCCCGAGCGACGAGAACGCGCACCCGCACCTGGACGCGGAGAACAAGGTCGCCGTCGTCCACAACGGAATCATCGACAACGCCTCCGAGCTCCGCGCGAAGCTCGTCGCCGACGGGACCGTGTTCCTCTCGGAGACCGACACCGAGGTGCTGGTCCACCTGATCGCCCGGGCCCAGGCCTCCACCCTGGAGGAGAAGGTCCGCGAGGCGCTGAAGTCCGTCGAGGGCACGTACGGCATCGCCGTCCTGCACGCCGACTTCAACGACCGCATCGTCGTCGCGCGCAACGGCTCCCCGGTCGTGCTCGGCATCGGCGAGAAGGAGATGTTCGTCGCCTCCGACGTGGCCGCCCTGGTCGCGCACACCCGCCAGATCGTCACCCTGGACGACGGCGAGATGGCCACCCTGAAGGCCGACGACTTCCGTACGTACACCACCGAGGGCTCGAGCACGACGGCCACGCCGACCACCGTGGAGTGGGAGGCCGAGTCGTACGACATGGGCGGCCACGACACGTACATGCACAAGGAGATCTCCGAGCAGGCCGACGCCGTGGACCGCGTGCTGCGCGGCCGCATCGACGACCGCTTCTCCACCGTGCACCTGGGCGGCCTGAACCTGGACGCCCGCGAGGCCCGAGGGGTCCGCCGGATCAAGATCCTCGGCTGCGGCACGTCGTACCACGCGGGCATGATCGGCGCCGGGCTCATCGAGGAGCTTGCGCGCATCCCCGCGGACGCGGAGCCCGCGTCCGAGTTCCGCTACCGCAACCCCGTCGTCGACCCCGACACGCTGTACGTCGCCGTCTCGCAGTCCGGCGAGACCTACGACGTGCTGGCCGCGGTGCAGGAGCTCAAGCGCAAGGGCGCACGCGTCCTGGGCGTCGTCAACGTCGTCGGCTCGGCGATCGCCCGCGAGGCGGACGGCGGCATGTACGTCCACGCGGGCCCCGAGGTCTGCGTCGTCTCCACGAAGTGCTTCACCAACACCGTCGTCGCCTTCGCACTGCTCGCCCTGCACCTGGGCCGCATCCGCGACCTGTCGGTCTCCGACGGCAAGCGGATCATCGAGGGCCTGCGCAAGCTGCCCGAGCAGATCGGCCGGATCCTCGAGTCCGAGGACGAGATCAAGAAGCTGGCCGAGGAGTACGCGGGCGCGCAGTCGATGATGTTCATCGGCCGCGTCCGGGGCTACCCCGTCGCGCTGGAGGCCTCCCTGAAGCTCAAGGAGATCTCCTACATCCACGCGGAGGCCTACCCGGCCTCCGAGCTCAAGCACGGCCCTCTCGCGCTCATCGAGCCGGCGCTCCCCACCGTCGCGATCGTCCCGGACGACGACCTGCTGGAGAAGAACCGCGCCGCGCTGGAGGAGATCAAGGCCCGCAGCGGACGCATCCTCGCCGTCGCCCACCGCGAGCAGGAGAAGGCCGACCACACGATCGTCGTCCCGAAGAACGAGAACGAGCTGGACCCGATCCTGATGGGCATCCCGCTGCAGCTCCTCGCCTACCACACGGCTCTGGCCATGGGCCGTGACATCGACAAGCCGCGCAACCTGGCGAAGTCGGTCACCGTCGAGTAGCCGCCCGCCTTCCGGGGCTCACCCGAGACGCGCGAAAGGCCCCTGACGTGACGTCAGGGGCCTTTCGTGCGGCAGGGGTTGCCGGTCCGTGCGTCCAGGGCGGCGCGCACCTCAGGGGATGACGATGACCGGGCGCTGGGCGCGGCGCGCGAGGCGGCCGGCCACGGATCCGAAGATCCGGCCCACGATGCCGTGGGTCGAACCGACCACGATGGCGTCGGCCGAGTACTCCCGGCCGACCTCCTCCAGCTCGTGGCAGATGTCCCCGCCGCGCTCCACGAGCACCCAGGGCACCTCGGCGAGATAGTCCGCGCACGCCAGCTCCAGACCGAGGACCTCGGTGCGGTGGTCGGGCACATCGACGAAGACGGGCGGCTCACAGCCCGCCCACACGGTGGTCGGAAGCCGGTTGGCCACGTGGACGATGATCAGCCCGGAGCTGTGCCGGTGCGCCATGCCGATGGCGTACGCGAGGGCCCGCTCACTGGACATGGAGCCGTCGAAGCCGACCACGACGCCATGACGGAAGGCTGGATCGCAGGAAGGGCGCGACTCTTCGACCGTCAGAGGTTCCGACCCGGGGTCGGCTACCTGCTTGCGGTCTGCGGGTTCGGGGATTTCGTGACCGGCCATCGGTGTCTCGGCGAAGAGAGTCCTCGTGAGGAGGGAGCGGTTTGGAGGTGTGTCTGCGAGCGATGAAGCAGTGTCCGGGAAACATCTTCCCAACCCCCTACCCCCAAGGGTACGGCGCCACTCCTCCACTGCCCAGCCCTCGCACAGCGCAGGCGGCGATGGAGGGAGCATGCCGGACACTGCCCCTGTATGGCAATGCCGGTTGCGTCGTACATCCAGCTCGTGGAGGCTCTGCCGGGTTCCGGTCCAAGCGTCCGGCCGGCCCGCGCGCCGACCCGGACAGGACGGCCGAATGCGTCACCCGCCCGTCCGGGCCGGACCGTCACGCCCCGCCATCACGCGACTGCGCATCGTCCACATCCGGTGCGCCGACGGCCCAGAGGGGCCGTCGAGGCGCATGTCGACGCATGAGGCCAGGGGGCGCACGCCGGTCGCATGACTGAAATGCGTACGCGCAACCATCGGTTTTCAGCCAACTTCGCCTCCACCTAATTTTATTGGTCCCACAGCCGCCCAACCCACGTGCCACCAGGCAGGAATAGACCGCGCGGTACGCTTTGAACCTATGGGGACGCGCCATGATCGCGATGCGCACTTCCCTGTGGGGCCAACGAGTGGAACGCTTCGTGATCGAACGCTTCGCGCCAAGTTGCCTTGTCGACATAGTGCCGGTGGGGGAACGTGTCACGTCGGCACCACGGGACGCAGTAGATTCGATCATGAGTGTCGAGGACTGGGGACGCGTGCGAGACCGAGGGGAAACGTGCAGGTGCGACAGGCCCGTAGGGACCAGGAAGACGCGAACACCGAGGGGGGCTTAGCGTCATGAGCCAGGACTCCGCCACCGCAACGGAGGCCGCACGGAAACTGACCGGACGGCGGCGCCGGGAAGTCGTAGCCGTACTGCTGTTCAGCGGCGGCCCTATCTTCGAGAGCTCCATTCCGCTCTCAGTTTTCGGAATCGACCGGCAGGACGCGGGCGTTCCGCGCTACCGCCTGCTGGTCTGCGGGGGCGAGGAAGGACCGCTGCGCACCACCGGCGGGCTCGAACTCAGCACGCCGTACGGCCTGGAGGCGATCAGCAGGGCCGGCACCGTCGTGGTGCCCGCCTGGCGGTCCATCACCTCCCCGCCGCCCGCAGAGGCCCTGGACGCGCTGCGCCGCGCCCATGAGGAGGGTGCCCGCATCGTCGGACTCTGCACGGGGGCCTTCGTCCTCGCTGCGGCCGGCCTGCTGGACGGCCGCCCGGCCACCACGCACTGGATGTACGCACCGACGCTGGCCAAGCGCTATCCGTCGGTGCACGTCGACCCGCGTGAGCTCTTCGTCGACGACGGCGACGTGCTCACTTCGGCCGGGACGGCGGCCGGAATCGATCTGTGCCTCCACATAGTCCGTACCGACCACGGCACCGAGGCGGCCGGGGCGCTGGCTCGCCGGCTCGTCGTACCGCCGCGGCGCAGTGGCGGTCAGGAGCGCTACCTCGACAGGTCTTTACCGGAAGAGATCGGCAGCGACCCGCTCGCCGAGGTCGTGGCCTGGGCCTTGGAGCACCTCCACGAGCAGTTCGACGTGGAGACGCTGGCCGCGCGCGCCTACATGAGCCGACGGACCTTCGACCGCAGGTTCCGTTCACTCACGGGCAGCGCACCGCTCCAGTGGCTCATCACCCAGCGCGTACTGCAGGCGCAGCGGCTGCTGGAGACCTCCGACTACTCGGTGGACGAGGTGGCGGGCCGCTGCGGCTTCCGTTCGCCGGTCGCGCTGCGCGGGCACTTCCGCCGCCAGCTGGGCTCCTCCCCCGCCGCGTACAGGGCCGCCTACCGGGCCCGCCGTCCGCAGGGCGGGGCGCTGGAGGTCGCCACGGTGCTGGAGGCGTCCGTACCCATCCAGGGCACGGCGTCGAGCCGGCGGGCCGTCGCGGCGACCTCGGCCGGGCCGTCCCCCGTCACCGCGACGGCTGCTCCCGGCGGCCCCGCGGAGCGCTTCGGACCGGTTCCCGAGGTGTACGTTCCTGGACGCCCGACCCTGCCGGGGCAGCGCAGCGCCCCGTAGGGTGGGTTCCATGAACGACCGTATGGTGTGGATCGACTGCGAGATGACCGGGCTCTCGCTGACGGACGACGCACTCATCGAGGTGGCCGCACTGGTCACCGACTCGGAACTGAACGTGCTCGGCGAAGGGGTGGACATCGTGATCCGCCCGCCGGACGCGGCCCTGGAGACCATGCCCGAGGTGGTGCGGCAGATGCACACCGCCTCGGGCCTCCTCGACGAGCTGGCCGGGGGCACGACCCTGGCCGACGCCGAGGAGCGCGTCCTGGCGTACGTCCGCGAACACGTGAAGGAGCCGGGCAAGGCCCCGCTGTGCGGGAACACGGTCGGCACCGACCGGGGCTTCCTCGCTCGGGACATGCAGTCGCTGGAGGGCTACCTCCACTACCGGATCGTCGATGTGTCCTCGGTCAAGGAGCTGGCGCGCCGCTGGTACCCGAGGGCGTACTTCAACAGTCCGGAGAAGAACGGCAACCACCGGGCACTGGCCGACATCCGCGACTCCATCACCGAGCTGCGCTACTACCGGGAAGCGGTCTTCGTGCCGCAGCCCGGCCCGGACTCGGCCCGCGCCAAGGAGATCGCGGCACGGCACACGCCGGCCACCGGACAGTAGGCGTACGCCCCTGGTCACGGGCCCTCCGGGGCCCGTGCACCCGCCCCGAAGAACTCGGGCGCGAGCACCCGCTCGGACCCTGTACACTTTTTCTCGGCCGGTCGGAAAAGGACCGGACGACATGGTGGGTATAGCTCAGCTGGCAGAGCACCTGGTTGTGGTCCAGGATGTCGCGGGTTCAAGTCCCGTTACTCACCCTGAATGATCAGCCCCTGACCTGGGACAACGGGTCAGGGGCTGAGTCTTTTGCGTTCGGCGCATGTGCTGCCCGTCACCCCCGTGGCACCGCACACCCCTCCGTACCCGGCGCCACGGGTACGGGTACCCGTGGCGGGGCCGGTGGGCGGGCCACGCTCCCGCCCGCACCCTGGCCGGTCGGTTCGGTGACGCCCACCACACCGGGTCCCGCACCTCGTCCCGGGCATCGCCCGACGGGCCCTGCCGAGCCGCACCCCGACGCGGCGTGGCCGTTCTCGTGCCCGCTCGACGATCACCGGGGAACACGGAGCGCGCGCTCCCGGTGCGCGGGCCGTCGGCCCGCGCACCTGCGGCCCGGGGCGGTTGTGTAACCGAAAACCCGCACCTGTGTGGACGGCGTGATGAGAGTTCATGCATACGTTCGGGTCTCATGGGCACGCGCAGTGCAGCCCCGAACGAATGGCTGAGCGAACGAGCCGACAGGAAGCCACCATGACGCGCGGCAGGTGAAACACATGGCGACGAGCGAAAACACCAAGAGCGATTCCGGCGGAAGCGACAGCAACGGCCGGGTCAATGTCTCCACAGCAATGCGGAACGCAGCCGAACAACTTGCCCAACTCCTCCAGCGCGCACCGGATTCGGTGTCATCGCTGAATGCGACGGACGACGGCTGGACGGCGTATGTGGAAGTCGTCGAGATCGAGAAGATCCCCGACACCATGAGCGTGATGGCCTCCTATCGCGTGAGCCTCGACGGCCAGGGCCAACTCGTTGGTTACGAACGAATTCGACGGTACTCACGGGGACAGGTCGACCGCTGAGCCGGTCTGCCCCGTGTAGCCGTACCCATCTCGGACCACTCATTGGAAGGAAGACCGACCATGAGTCTCGTACAGCAGAGCAACGCCTCCGGCAGCGGAGGCGGCTCCGGAAATCTCTACGACGTTCTTGAGCTCATTCTCGACAGGGGGCTCGTCATCGATGCCTTCGTTCGTGTCTCACTCGTCGGAATCGAAATCCTCAAGATCGACGTACGTGTCGTCGTGGCCAGCGTGGATACGTATCTGCGCTTCGCCGAGGCGTGCAACCGGCTGGACCTGGAGTCCGGCCGCAAGGCTCCCGCGCAGCTCACCGACATAGTCGGGGACACGATGGAGAGCGGCGCCAAGGGCAAGTCGAAGGGCGCCCTGACCGGCGCGGTCGAAGCCTTCACGGACTCCTTCCAGAGCGGCCGTGACGACTCCGACGACGAGGAGAAGGAGAAGCGGCCGGCGCGCAAGAGCTCCGCTTCGAGCAGCAGCCGCCGGACGAGCCGGCGGGGGGAGGAATAAACCATGTCGACCTACATCTACGCCATCACCGCGGCTGACCACCCGCTACGGCTGGACGGCCTGTCCGGTGTCGGGGAGTCGCCGTCGGAGCTGCGCACCCTGACGTCGGCGGGGCTCGCCGCGGTGGTCAGCGACACACCGCCCGAACTGCGGGCCAAGCGACGTGATCTCGTCGCTCACCAGAGCGTGCTGGAGAGGCTGATGGCCGACGGCGCGGCCCTCCCCATGCGCTTCGGTCTGGTGGGGCCGGACGACGACCAGGTACGTGCGGCGCTGGAGCAGGGCAAGGACAGCTACACGGCCCGCCTCTCGGAGCTGGACGGCCGGCTCGAATACAACGTGAAGGTCTCACGCGACGAGGAGAGCCTGCTGCGGGAGATTCTCACGGAATCGCCGGAGGCCCGGCGGCTCAGTGAGTACACCCGCCAGAATCCTTCGGCACAGGACCAGAAAATGGCCCTCGGCGAACTTGTTTCGCGCGAAGTGCAGGCCAGGCAGGAAGCGTTGGGAAGGGAAGTGGCGAACGCACTGGCGTCCGCCGCGGAACGGGTCTCCGAGGGAGAGCCCACGAAGACCCATTTCCTGAACGTGTCCTACCTCGTGCAGCGGGACGAGGCGTCCGCTTTCTCACAGGCGGTCCACGAAGAGGCCGAGCGCAGGGGGGACGAATACGGGTTCGCTCTCAACGGCCCCCTCCCGCCCTACAGCTTCGTCTGACGCACAGCCCTCGCAGAGGGGAGATGCCCGGCCATGGGCCTCATTTCGCAACTGCTCACCCTCCCGCTGGCCCCGGTTCGCGGCTCGGTGTGGGTTCTCGACCAGGTGGTGCTGGCCGCCGAACGCGAGCACTACGACCCGGGAGCCGCGCGCACGCGACTGGCCGAGCTGGAGCGTGAACTGCTGAGCGGGAAGATCGACGAAGAAGAATTTGACCGGCGCGAGGACGAACTGCTGGATTGGCTCGCCGAGTGCGAGGAATACCAGAAACGCCTGAACGACAATTCCTGATACCGGGAGATCGAGGTGCTTTACAGATGACCGGCAATGCCAAGATAGGCGCGGCCCTGGTGGGCGGATACCTGCTGGGACGCACGAAGAAGGCCAAGCTGGCGATCGGCTTCGGCATGTTCCTGGCGGGCAAGAAGCTGAACCTGGACCCGAAGCAGCTGGGCAGGATGCTGGCCGACTCACCGGTCCTCGGCACCCTCAACGACCAGGTCCGCAAGGAGCTGGTGGGCGCGACGAAGACGGCCGCCACCAACGCCCTCACGCAGCGGGCCACCGGCCTCGCCGACTCCCTGCACAAGCGCACCCTCGAACTCGACGACCCGTCCGGCGCACAGTCGCAGGACGCGCGCGACGACGAGGACGCGGAGGACGAGGACCGCGACGCCCGGGACGAGCAGGGCGCCGAGGACGACGAGGGGGCGGAGGAGAAGCCGGCCCGTCGCCGCACGACAGCGGCCAAGAGGACGGCAAAGTCCACGGGAGGCGCCGCCGGCGGCGCCCGGAAGAAGGCCGCTCCGGCCACCCGTAAGGCAGCCTCCGGAGCCCGCAAGACGACTTCTTCGAAGTCGGGCGCACGCAGGAGCGGAGGTGGCAGCAATGCCTGACACGGCTTTCGGCAGGCTCAAGGACGACGTGGCGAAGAATCCCGCCACCGACCGTCTCAAGGAGGAGCTGCAGAACTACCTCACGGCACGGGCGCAGCACGCGGTCACCAACCTCGGCCACAAGCTCGGTGAGGGGGTCGGCAGGCTCGCCGACGGCAAGGAGGCACCCGGCGGGGCCCTGAAGAGTCTCGCCAAGGGCGGCAAGGCACTCAGTGAGGGCAAGTCGCCCGCCCAGGCCGCCGTCAGCGCCGGTGCCTCCCATCTCAAGGAGACTGTCAAGGACAAGGTCAAGGGATTGTTCGGCAAGGGGCGCAAGGGCGGCGGCGGCAAGTCGAAGAGCGTCACGATCTCCGAGGACATCGACGTCGGCGTGCCGCTGCGTGAGGCGTACGACCAGTGGACGCAGTTCCAGGAGTTCAGCACCTTCGCCAAGGGTGTCGTGAGCGTCGAGAAGTCCGACGACACCAGCAGCAACTGGAAGGTGAAGGTCGCCAAGTCCACACGCAGCTGGAAGGCGAACGTCACCGAGCAGGTCCCGGACGAGCGCATCACCTGGACCACCGAGGGCGCCAAGGGCACGGTCAAGGGAGTGGTGACGTTCCATGCCATCACCGACGACCTGACGAGGGTCCTGCTCGTTCTCGAGTACTTCCCCAAGGGGCTCTTCGAGAAGACCGGCAACATCTGGCGTGCCCAGGGCCGCAGGGCACGGCTCGATCTGAAGCTCTACCGCAAGTTCATCATGATGCGCGGTGAGGCGACCGACGGCTGGCGTGGTGAGATCCGCGACGGCGAGGTCGTCATGGAGCACGACGAGGCCGTCGAGAAGGAGGAGGCCCGCGCCGAGGAGGAGAACGGCTCCGAGGCCGAGGAGCCGGAGTCCGGCGACGCCGAGGTGGACTCCGAGGACGCCGAGGAGGACGAACTCGTCGACGAGGAGGACGAGGAGCCCGCCGAGGAGTACGAGGACGACGACGAGGAACTCCACCCGGAGGAAGAGGTCGACGAGGACGAGGAGGACGAGGCTCCCGCCGACGAGCCCCGCGCCGAGGACGACCACGAGGACGACGACGAGGAAGAGGAGGAGGAGCCCCTTGAGGACGAGGAAGAGGAGGAGGAGCCTGCTCCGCGTGCCCGGCGTCGTACCGCCTCCGCACGTCGCTGAGATGCTCCGCCTACAGCACGGATGGGACTGATCCGAAGTGTCCGATTCACTGGCCGGCCGTATGGGTGCCTCTTCGGCGGCGTCCCCCTACGGGCAGCAGCAGTCCTCCGCGAATCTGGCCGACATCCTCGAACGCGTGCTGGACAAGGGCGTCGTCATCGCGGGTGACATCCAGATCAACCTGCTCGACATCGAACTCCTGACGATCAAGCTGCGGTTGCTCGTCGCTTCCGTGGACAAGGCCAAGGAGATGGGCATCGACTGGTGGGAGCACGACCCTTCGCTCTCCTCGCGGGCCCGCACCGAGCGGCCGGAGGTACGCGGCGCCTCCCGCGACGACGCGGCGGGCAGTCAGATCGAGGCGGAGAACGCCCGTCTGCGGGCGGAGATAGCCGAGCTGAGGGCCGCCGTCGGGTTGCCGGCCGCCGGATCCGGCCAGGAATCGCCGTCCGGCCGGCCCGAGGTGGAGAACGCGGAAGGTGAGGAATCGAAGTGACAGCGGAAATGGACCCGTCGACGGACCGTGCGATGTCCTACGTCTACGCCGTCGGCCGCGCGGGAACGCCCCTCGAGACGGCGCTCGCGGGACGGCAGGGGCTGGAGAGCGCTCCTCTGCGGACGGTCCGTGCCGGGGACCTCGTCGCCCTGGTCTCGTCGGTTCCCTCCGCCTCGTACGGGAGCGAGGGCGTGCAGGCGCAGATGGAGGATCTGGGCCGGCTCGAAGTGCTGGCCCGTACCCACCACGCGGTCGTCGAGGCGGCTTACGAGCACGCCACCGTGCTGCCCATGCGCCTGGCGACGGTCTACCTCGGCGACGGACGGGTGCGGGAGATGCTCGGGGAACGCGAACCTGAGTTCTCCGCTCTGCTCGCCCGCCTCGAAGGTCATGTCGAACTCGGCGTCAAGGTCTACGCGGACCCGCGTGAGGCCGTCGCGGTGAGCAGCCGCAGCGCGGAGGCGGACACGGCGGACCGTCCGGGTCGGGCCTATCTGCAGAGGCGCCGTGCCCAGCAGCAGAACCACCGTGCGACCTACCGGGCGGCGGGTGAGGTGGCCGCCGGGGTGTCCGGCCGAGTGGCCGGCATCGCCAAGGCGCAGGTCACTCACCGCCCGCAGCAGGGGGAACTCGCCCAGGCGCCGGGCGAGAACATCGTCAACGACGCCTACCTGGTCCATGGCACCCAGGCCGACGCGTTCCGCGGGGCTCTCGCGGGGCTCGGCGACGACGTGCCGGGCGTACGCGTCGAGATCACCGGCCCCTGGGCCCCGTACTCCTTCGCGACGCCCCCCGAGGCGGGCGGCGGGGTACCGCGATGAACGACGAACTGAGCACGGCCATGCCCGGCGCGGGCTTCGCGGAGCCCCGCGCCGGGCACGGCCCTTCGCCCGACGACTCCATCGAGTCCCTGGCCGGGCGCCAGGTGGCGCTCGTCGACCTGCTGGACCGTCTGCTGAACGGCGGAGCGGTACTCACGGGCGATCTGGTTCTCTCCATCGCCGAGGTCGACCTGGTGCACATCAATCTGAGGGCGGTGATCCGGTCGATCACGTCGGACGAACCGTCGCCGTGGTGAGGACCGTACGCATGTCCCGGCACAGCAGCCGCTGATGAACGAGGAGCAGTCCATGGCCGAGGAAGTACGGGGAACGGAATCGCGTGCGCAGGCGGCGAACCTCGAGGAGGTCGCCCGGGCCGCGGCCCGGGCCTTCGACCTCGTGCCCGCCGGGCCCGAGGAGCAGAGCACACAGAGCACACAGAGCACACGCAGCGGACTCGCCCAGCGGCTGGAGACCGACCCGGACACGGTGGAACGCGATCTCATCAAGCTGGTCCTGACGATCGTCGAACTCCTGCGTCAGCTCATGGAACGCACCGCCCTGCACCGGGTCGACGTCGGTGACCTCCGTGAGGACCAGGAGGAACGCATCGGGATGACGCTGATGATCCTCCAGGACCGGATGTCCGAGCTCTGCGAGCGCTACGACCTCACCATGGAGGACCTCAACTTGGATCTGGGCCCGCTGGGTTCACTGCTTCCGCGCAACTGAGCCCGAATTCCGTCGCCCTGTTTCGAGCCGCACAGAGAGGTAACACGAACACCATGACTGCGAACGAAGAGACCAAGAACGTGAACGGTTCCGCGGCGAAGGCCGGTACGGCCGCGAGGACGGCCGCCGCCAAGTCCGGTGCGTCGGCCGCCTCCTCGAAGGCCAAGTCCTCGGCGAAGGAGGCCAAGTCCTCGGCCGAGGAGGCCAAGTCGTCGGCGCGGAACGCGGCCGGGTCGGCCGGCGCCGGTGTGCGGTCGGCCGGTCTGGCGACGAAGCGAACCGCGGCCGCCGGCTGGGGCACGGGCCGGCAGGCCGTCGTGGACACCGCAGGCAAGGTCACCTCGACCGTGGGCACCGCATGGACCGTCGTCAAGCACCGCAAGGCCATAGCCGTGGGCACCGCGGCGGGCGTCGGTGGCCTCGTGGGTGGCGCGTTCGCCCTGGGGCGCCAGACGGCCAAGGCCCATGCCGGGCCGATCACCCGTCTCACCGGCGGCCGGATCTGACCGGGCCGCGGAACGCACCGCACCACTGGAGGGCCGGCTGACCACAGCCGGCCCTCCTTTCACGCGGGCACGGGCCCGCAGCAGGCCCCCGGCTCAAGCCGCGAGACCGCCTTCAGGTCGTCGTCGGAGGCAGGGACGATCGTCGTCGGAGACAGGGGTGACGGCGTCACACCCGGCGGCAGCGATCCTGGAGCTCGGCGATGACGGCCTTCTCGCGCGCGTTGACGTCACCGTCCACAGCGGCCACGCGGGCTGCCACGTCGAGGAGTTCACTCAGATCCCCTGGCTCGGCGTCCAGGCGTCGCCACACCTCGGCGGGGTCGAGGTCGACAAGGTGAGCGAGCTGTTCATCGACCACCTGATGCCGATCCCGGGCCAGTCTCACCAGGTGCCGCATCAACAGCGTCTCGTCATCCGCGATCTTCTCGTCCGCCATGACGACGAGCCACGCGACCCAGAGCATCAGTTGCGGGTGCTGACTCCGCTTGGTCAGAGCCTCGGCGAGTTCGATCACCCGCGCCTCGTTCCGGAAGACGGCTTGCGCGTGCCGCCCCGCGAGCAGCGTCGTGTAGCGGTTCAGCACCACTGCGAGGGGAACGCCGACCAGGGGGATACCGATCTTGATGACGTTGCGCTGCAGGAGGTACTTCCCGACGACGGGGAGCCCCTTCGCGGCGGTCAGTACCCCTCCTGTGTAGAAGCGCTTGATCACCGGCCGCACCAGAGCCGGGACCGCCTTGACCACGCCTTCCCGGACCGCTTCCCCGCTCTTGATCGTGAAGGCCACCCGGATGAGCTTCCACATGTCCTCGGGGTCGGACAGGTCGAGCGGGATCCGGTAGAGGACTGCGACGTCGTAGGCCAGGCGGAGCTGGAGCCGGGTCACGAACGCGACATCGACCATCATGGTCGCCACGGCGGCCGGGACGGTCGCCGCCGAGGCGCCACCGAGGCTCCCGAGCGTGGCGACGACGGCCGCCGTGTAGGCACCGGCGGACAGCCCGCCTTCGAGCGCGGCGTACCGGGCCGCCATCTTCATCCGCTGCTCGACGACGGCATCCGGGGGTACGCCCTCGTACCGCTCCTGGAAGTACTTCCAGTCGACCTTGTCGGTGTAGGAACTCATGGCCTGGGCGCTGAGCTTGGTGAACCAGCCGCCCGACTTGATGTCGTCAGGGCTGAGCCCCTTGATGAACTCCCGCAGCTCGGCGCGCTCCCGCTCGACAGCCTCCCGGTCGGCGTCGTCACCTGCGTCGACGGCGTCGGTCGGGGCATCGGTCACGGGTGGCCCGGCGGGGTCCTCCTGCCCTCTCGGCTCCCCGGCACCCGCCGCGGACCCGGGCTCCGGTGCCCGGGGGGAGGGGACCGCCGCCGGTGACGCGGCCGGCGGGCCGGAACGGGTCGCGGCCTCCTCGTCCGGGCCCTGGAACTCGCCCTCTCCCCCGGCGCCCTCGTCGGTGTCGACACCGAAGTCCGTCGTCAGCCCGTCCAGACCGGACGCGTATCCCTGCCCGACCGCACGGAACTTCCACTCGCCGGTGCGCCGGTAGAGCTCTCCGAAGATGAAGGCGCGCACGGCGCCCGCGTCCTCTGTGGAGAACCGGACCAGAGGGTCGCCGGAGCTGTCCGAGAGCGTCACGTAGAGGTTGTTCAGATCCCCGAAATGGGATCCTCCGTAACGGCTCGCGACCACCACGATCTGCTCGACCTCGGGCGGTACCGCGTCGAGGTCGAAACCGATGCGGTCCTCGTAGCCGTCAGCCGTGGGAGCCTTCCCGAGCAGCTGGACACTGCCGTTGCCGGCGACCGGGTTGTTGTGGAAGCAGAAGTCGGCGTCACTGCGTACTTTGCCGTTGCCGGCGAGCAGCCACAGGGAGACGTCCGCGTCCCCCTCGTTCGTCGCGCCGCTCCACCCCAGGCCCATCGTCACGGAGCCGATGTTGTCACTGAGCGTGGCCAGCCCGACGTTGGCGCCTTTGACCATCTTCTGCATGCGTGCTCCCAGAGGCGCTGCCGGACCAGAGCGCACGCGCGGCAGATCCTTGCGTGACGTCGTGTGGTGCGTCACACATTCGCCGGACTCCGCGAACTTTATCGCCCGGGTGGGGGCCTCATGGAGGGATTGTGAAACATTCGCTCACAAGTGCGTTCGGGCGCCCACGCACGACGACGGCGGACCCCGGCCCGACGACGGCAGACCTCAGGACGACTCGCGGACCACCAGCTCCGTCGGCAGCACGATCCTCGGGCGTTCCCGGGTGCCGTCGCCCGACGAGCGGTTCGCGATCTCCTCCAGCAGGACGCGGGTCATCGTGCGGCCCATCTCCTCGATCGGCTGCCGCACGCTCGTGAGGGGCGGGTCCATGTGGCGGGCCACCGCGGAGTCGTCGAAGCCGATCAGGGCCACGTCGTCCGGGATGCGGCGGCCGGACTCGCGCAGCACCTGCCGGGCGCCCGCCGCCATCACGTCGGAGGCGGCGAAGACGGCGTCCACGTCGGGGCGGCGCGCCAGCAGCTCCCGCATCGCGCGGGCTCCGCCCTCCTCGCTGAAGTCGGCGGGCGCGATCAGCCGCTCGTCGGGGTCGAGGCCGGCCGCGGCGACGGCCTTGCGGTAGCCGTCGAGGCGGCGCTGGGCGCCGTAGACGTCCAGGCGGCCGGTGATCGTCGCGATGGAGCGGCGGCCGCGCTCTATGAAGTGACCGACGGCCGCTCGGGCCCCCTCGAAGTTGTCGGAGTCGACGGAGGGCAGTGTCTCCGCCGCGTGCCTGCGGCCGCTGATCACGGAGGGCATGCCGAGCTGTTCGAGGAGGTCCGGCAGCGGGTCGTCCGCGTGGACGGAGACCAGGAGCACTCCGTCGACCCGGTGCGCGGTCAGGTACTGGGCGAGCCTGCGCCGCTCGCGGTCGTTGCCCGCGAGGGTCAGCAGCAGCTGCATCTCGGTGTCGGCGAGGGCGGCCCCGACACCCCGCACGATGTCGGAGAAGTACGGCTCGGCGAAGAAACGGGTCTCGGACTCGGGCACGACGAGGGCGACGGCGTCCGTGCGGTTGCCCGCGAGCGCGCGGGCCGCGCGGTTGGGTACGTATCCCAGTTCGGCGACGGCAGCCTCGACGGCCTCCCTGGTCTGCGCGCTGACCCGTGGCGAGCCGTTGATGACGCGTGAGGCCGTGCCCCGCCCCACTCCGGCCCTGGCCGCTACCTCTTCGAGCGTGGGCCGCCCGCCACTCCGTACTCGCGCTGCCGCCATGGCTGCCTCCCGTTCGCGGTCAATTTCTCACAGCGCCCTGGCCAAACCAAGTCCCGCTGTCCGATCCCTTGACACTCGTCCGGACCCACCGGACCTCGCAGCGCCACAACTCTTGGGAGCGCTCCCAAGCGTACGGGGTCCGGAAGACGGACGCGTCGGGCGGGCCGTCGGGGGCGGGCACAGAACAGCGGGACCCGGCACTGTGCCGGGCCCCGCTGTGTCGGTACCGATCGGGTCAGACGGTGCCGCCCGGCGGCAGCGCGTGGCGGCGGATCACGTCGGAGTACCAGTAGGCGCTCGACTTGGGGATGCGGCGCTGGGAGGCGTAGTCGACGTACACCGCGCCGAAGCGCTTCGAATAGCCGTACGCCCACTCGAAGTTGTCCATCAGCGACCAGAGGAAGTAGCCGCGGACGTCCGCACCGTCGGCGACGGCCCGCTGCACGGCGTCCAGGTGCCCGTGAAGGTAGGCGACGCGTTCGGGGTCCTCGACCTTGCCCTCGGGCGAGACGTAGTCGTCGAAGGCGGCACCGTTCTCGGTGACCATGAGCGGGAGGCCGGGGTGGTCCCGGTGGGTGTCCATGAGGAGGTTGTAGAGCCCGTCGGGGTCGATCGACCAGTCCATCGCGGTGCGCTCCTTCCCCTCGGGGAGGTGGAAGGCCACGTGCTCGGATCCCGGCCACGGGGAGTGGTTGCTGGCGCCGTGTGCGTCGCTGCGGGCGTAGGCGGCCCCTTCCACCGGGGTGGAGACCAGCGTCGGCGTGTAGTAGTTGATGCCGAGGGCGTCGACCGGACGGGAGATGGTGGCGAGGTCGCCGTCCCTGACCAGCTTCGACCAGTCCACCAGGTGCGAGGTGTCGGCGATCAGGTCCTCGGGGTACTCCCCGCGCAGCATCGGACCGGTGAAGACGCGGTTGCCGACCGCGTCGATGCGGCGGGCGGCGTCCGCGTCGGCCTCGCTGCCGGTGAGCGGGCGGACCTGGTGGAGGTTGAGGGTGACCGAGGTCTGCGCAGCAGCGGGGAGTTGGGCGCGCAGAACCTCGATCGCCCGGCCATGGGCGAGGTTGAGGTGATGGGCCGCCTGCAGCGCCGCTGCGGGCTCGGTGCGGCCGGGGGCGTGCACGCCCGAGCCGTAGCCGAGATAGGCCGAGCACCACGGCTCGTTGAGGGTGGTCCACATGCCGACGCGGTCGCCGAGGGCGCCGGAGACGATGGCGGCGTAGTCGGCGAAGCGGTCGGCGGTGACGCGCTCGGGCCAGCCGCCGGCGTCCTCCAGCTCCTGGGGCAGGTCCCAGTGGTAGAGCGTGGCGACGGGCATGATCCCGGCGTCGAGCAGTTCGTCGACGAGCTTGCGGTAGAAGTCCAGGCCACGCTCGACGCCGGGGCCCCGGCCGGTGGGCTGGACCCGGGACCAGGAGACGGAGAAGCGGTACGCCTTGAGGCCGAGCCTCTTCATGAGCGCGACGTCGTCGCGGTAGCGGTGGTAGTGGTCGGCGGCGATGTCGCCGGTGTCGCCGTTGCGGACCTTGCCGGGGGTGCGGCTGAAGGTGTCCCAGATGGACGGCGTACGGCCGTCCTCGGCGGCGGCGCCCTCGACCTGGTAGGAGGCGGTCGCCGCGCCCCAGATGAAGCCCGTGGGGAACTGCGTCGCGGGCGCCTGCTTCGGGGTGGTGTCGGGTCGTACGGCAGTCATACGGGAGCGCTCCCATGGGTGGAGGGGCAAGGACGGGAAGTGCGGGGACCCCGGCTCCGTACGGCCTGTGGTCAGGTACAGGCCGTACGGAACGGCCGGGGGCCGGACCGGGGACGGAGCAGCGGTGCCGGGATCGGACCGGGACGGACAGGGGTGCGGCGATCAGCCCTTGACGGCGCCGGACATGATTCCCCCGACGATCTGCTTACCGAAGATCACGAAGACGACGAGCAGCGGCAGGGTGCTGATCAGCGCGCCGGCCATGACGATGCTCTGGTCGGGCACGTAGGACGCGCTCAGCTGGCCGAGAGCCACCTGCAAGGTCGGGTTTTCCTGGTTCAGGGCGAGGTAGGGCCAGAAGAAGTCGTTCCACGCCTGGACGAAGGTGAGCATGCCGAGCACCATCATGGCCGGTCGGGCCACCGGGAGCACGATGCTCCACACGATGCGGAGGTTGTTCGCCCCGTCCACCCGGCCCGCCTCGATGAGCTCGTAGGGCAGCGCCTCCAGGAGGTACTGGCGCATGAAGAACACTCCGAACGCGCTCACCAGGGTCGGGAAGATCACCGACTCGAGCTGACCGCCCCAGCCGATGTCCGACATCATCATGAACAGCGGTACGACGCTGAGCTGTGGGGGGATCGTCAGCGTGGCGATGACCGCCGTCATCAGTGCGCCACGTCCCCTGAAGCGCATCTTGGCGAAGGCATAACCGGCCAGGGTGCAGAAGAAGAGAGTCGCCAGCGTGATGCTCGCGGACACGATCACCGTGTTGACGATGGCCTTGCCGAGGTGTGCCTGCTCCCAGGCCGCCTCGAGGTTGTGGAACAGGTTGCCGCCCGGGATGAGCGGCGGCGTGGTGTCCAGGATCTCGTCCTGGGTACGGGACGCGGCCACGAGCGTCCAGTACAGCGGGAACAGCGAGCCGACGCCGACGACGGCGAGGGCGAAGTAGGCGAAGGGGCCCGCGTGGTGCTGACGGCCGGCGCCGGGCTTGAAACGGCGGCGCGGGGGGTCGTCGCGGACGGCGGCCTTGGAGACGCGCCGTTGGTCCGACGTGGTGATGGGGCTTGTGGTCGTCATGGATATCGCTCCCGTCAGGCCGCGGTCTTGCGCCCGAGGCGCCCGATGAGCCAGTTGATCGCGGCAATGAGCAGCAGCAGGACGAGCATGGCCCAGGCGACTGCGGCGGCCGTACCGAGGTGTCCGAGGTTCCAGCCGTAGTTGTAGAGGTAGATGCTGAGCGTCTCGTACTGGTGCTCGGTGCCGCCCTGCGCACCGTTGGTGCCTCCTTCGAGCAGGAGGGGCTCTCCGAACAGCTGCATGGAGCCGATGGTCGAGATGACGATCGTGAAGAGGATCGTCGGTCGCAGCGCGGGGATCGTCACGTTGCGGAACTGCTGCCACCGCGAGGCACCGTCGAGCGAGGCGGCCTCGTACAGATCGGACGGCACGGCCTGCATCGCGGCGAGGTAGATCAGGGTGTTGTAACCCGTCCAGCGCCAGATCACGATGACGGCGATGGCTATGTTGGACGTCCAGTGGCCGTTGACCCAGTTCGTCTCACCGAAACCGAAGAAGCCGAGCACCCAGTTCAACAGGCCGCCGTCGGCACGGAACACCAGGGCGAAGACGAGGGCCGCCGAGGCCACCGAGGTGGCGTACGGGGTGAGGATCACCGTGCGCCAGAAGGTGCTGGCCCGCAGTTTGTAGTTCAGCAGGTGGGCGAGGCCGAGCGCCACCATCAACTGCGGGACGGTCGAGATGACGCCGATGACGAACGTGTTGGTGACCGCGGTCCAGAACTCGGAGTCCTGGAGGATGGTGCTGAAGTTCTCCCAGCCGACCCATTCCATCTGGTCGAGGCCGGTCATCTCCACCTTGTGCAGGGCGATCCAGCCGGTGTAGACGAGCGGATACAGCCCGAAGGCGCCGAAGACGAGGAAGAACGGCGCGATGTAGGCGTACGGCGACGCCTTGTCGTCGAAGCGCCACAGCCGGCTGCGCCATGCCTGGCGGCCGGGAGTCATGGGCTTCGGAGCACGGCGGCGGCTCGGCGGGGAGCCTTGCGTGCCCCGCGTGGGGGTCGTGGTTGCCACAGGTGGGAGTCCTTCCCTGGGGTGTGCCGACACCGCAGGGGCAGGCCGGGCCTCTGGTGGGTCCGGCGGAGGTGTCGGAGAAGGTGCGCGGTGCCGGTGGAGAAGCCGGCACCGGTGCGGGCGGCCGGGACATGTGGAAGTCGTCCCGGCCGCCCGCGACGGCGATGGTCAGCCGACCACCTTGTCGATGTCCTTGATGGCGGCGTCCCAGGCGGCGTCCGGCTTGGTGCCCCGCTGCTCCATGTTGTTGATCTGCTTGGAGAAGGTGTCCTTGATCACGCCGTCCTTCGGGCCGAGCACCGCGGCCGGGATGATCTGAGCCTCTTCGGCGTAGATCTCACCGATGGGAGCGTTGTTGAAGTACTCGAGCTTGGCGGTCTTCACGTCGGGGAGCTCGTAGGCGCCCTTGTTCGACGGGAAGAGACCCGCGGCCTTGAACACGGCGGCCTGCTGCTCGGGCGCGGTCAGCCACTTGACGAGCTCACCGGCCTCCTTGACGTGCTTGCCCTTCGCGGGCACGGAGAGGAAGGAGCCGCCCCAGTTGGCCGCGGTCTCACCCGGGGTGCGGGCGATGTCCCACTTGCCCTTGTACTTGTCGCCGGAGTACGTGGCTATCTGCGCGGCCATCCACGCGGGACAGGCCACGGTGGCCATGGTGCCCTGACGCAGGGCCGCCTTCCACGGGTCCTGGAACTGGGCCAGGCCCTGGGTCAGCTTCTTGTCGACCGCCTGGGAGGCGAGCCTCCAGCCCTCCTTGACACCGGCGCTGTCCTTGTAGATCGGGTCGCCGTTCTTCGCGTAGTACTGCTCCGAGCCGGAGCTCACCACGCCGTTGTACATGGCGCTGGCGGAGTCCATGAAGAAGGTTCCCCCAGGGGCCTTCTTCTTGTACTCCTCACCGAGCTTGAGGTAGTCCTCCCAGCCGCCGGCGAGCTTCGCGGCGACTTCCTCACGGTCGGTGGGCAGTCCGGCCTGCTCGAACAGGTCGCGGCGGTAGCAGATGGACATCGGGCCGATGTCGGTACCGGCGCCGATGACCTTGCCGTCCTCGGTGGTCGCCTGCAGTGCCTTCCAGTTCACCCACTGGCTGGTGTCGATGACCTTGGAGAGGTCGGCGAAGGCGTCCGCCTTGGTGTCGACGAGCTCCTTGGCGCGGCCGACCTCGATGCCCTGCACGTCGGCCAGGCCGCTGCCCGTGTTGAGCTGCTGGAGGAACTTGGTGTAGTAGACCGGCTCTTCGGCGGCGGTGTTCGCCTTGACCGTGATGTTCGGGTGGAGCTCGTGGTACTTCTCGAAGAGCTTCGCCTCCTTGTACCCGAACTGTCCGAAGTCGGCGATGGTCAGGGTGATGTTCCCGTCCGCGTCGGCCTCGTCGGAATCCGAGCCGGAATCGCCGCAGCCGGTCAGCAGCAGGGCGGCGGCCGTGAGGCCCGTGGTAGCCAGGACGGCTGTTCTGCGGCTTCGACCTGCGACGGTGCGGGTGATGCGCATTCCACTACTCCTTGTTCCAGGGTGGGACTTGCGTTCGATCTGCGACATACGCGCTGGTGGGCACGGGTGCCGGTCGTACGGAGAGGACATGGGCGGTGCCGTCCCCGTACGAGCGAAAAACCTCGTTCGATATGGGAGCGCTCCCATGCGCTGATGCCGGAAGATTGCTGCCTCAAGGGGGTGGGTGTCAAGAGTTGAAGACGCTTCCGTTGCCCGAGTGTGTCCTGCAAGTCACGGGAACGTGTCCGACCGAGGGCTTGCCTTTACTTTCGCCGCCTGCATGCACAGGATGCGAAATCTTCAATTCCCGCAGGTCAGTGCGGTGTTGGTCGGCTTTTCACTCGCGCCGCACCGACTGGCGCCGGTCATCGGCGCAGATTCCCGCGCCACGCCGGAATGGGTGTCGCCGACCCCTGCCGCCCGGAGGCGACCGCCGGAAGATGAAGGGGACAGGGCTTCACAGGGGGGCGCAGGGGGGCCATGGGGCGTTTCCGTGTTCTTTCCCCGAACTCCACTGCGCGGCGCGGAGATTCCGCTCTCTCCGTGCGGGTGGGACAAGCACGGACACGTCGCCCCTCCTCCGCGCACCCTGAAGGGCGCCGAGAGGGAACGAAGGGGGCGCGTGCCCCGGCCGGGTGTGGGGGGTGTGGGGGGCCGGCCGGGGCACACGCGCGGAGGAGATGGTCGACGGGGCGCCGGGCTACCCGAAGGTGCCGAACGCCTTGGTGAAGGCCAGCGGTTCCTGGAGGATCGAGCTGCAGGTCGCGTCCGCGGTCGGCTGCGCACCGCCCGCGCACTGCACGTCCCGCGTGCCCGACCACATCGCCAGCCGGCCGACGCCCTTCTCCTGGGCGAACTCGACCAGCTGCGTGGCGTCCTCGACGGTGAAGATCTCGGTGACGACGTCGTTCACGCCGATCATCGGGGTGACCGCGACCGCCTTCCAGGCCGCCTCGTCCGAGAGGCCGAGCACGCCCTTGATCTGCGCCTGCGTGGCGGTGGCGGCCTGGGTGGCGTAGTCACCCATGTCCTCGCTGTACGAGGGCCCGTAGTCCATCGCCATGATGTTGACCGCGTCGATCGCGACGCCGTTCCCCTTCGCATCCGCGATGAGGTCGATGCCCGGCTGGGTCAGCCCCTCGGGCATCACGGGCAGCGTGAAGGAGACGTCGAGCCCGGGGTGCGCCTCCTGGAGCCGGGCGATGGCCTGCGAGCGCCGGGTGTTGGCGGCGGCGTCGGGCAGCGCGCCTCCCTCGATGTCGAAGTCGACCTTGGTCAGGTCGTACGCGTCGATGACCTTGCCGTACGCCGCGGCGAGCTCTGCCGCCGACGAGCAGTGCAGCGCGAGTTCGGCGCCGGCCGCCCCGCCGAAGGAGACCCGCACGTCGCCGCCCTCGGCCCGCAGCGCGCCGATCTGGGCGGCCACCTTGTCGTCGGCGAGCCCGGTGACCCCGCCCCACAGCGGGGCACAGCTGCCGCCCGAGGTGATGAACGCCAGGTTGAACTCCTTGACACCCGTCTTCGACGCGGTGCCCAGCAGGTCGTACGCGGGGTAGAGGGACGTGTCGACGTACGGGGCGAAGCCGGCCGTGCCGGCCGTGCCGCCGGGCGTCTCGGACGGCTCGGCCGTCGCGGTCTCCGTGGGCGTCGCGGTCTTCGTGGAGGTCGGCGTCGGCGCGGGGGGCGAGGTGGGCGTCGGGCTGCCGGTCGGGCGTCCACCCGGTTCGGGCGTTGCGCCGCCGTCCGCGGAGCACGCGGCGTCGTTGATGAGGCAGCCCCGCGGATCGGCGGCGGCGCCGTCGGAGGCGGTGACGAAGCCGACCGTCACGGACGCGCCCGGAGCGATGTCCTTGTTCCAGCTCGCGGGCCTCACGGTGACGTGGTTGCCGCGGACGGTGTGCTCGCCGTTCCAGAGGGAGTCGATCTTCGTGCCGGCGGGCAGGTCGAATTCGAGCGTCCAGCCCGACTGGACCTTTCCGGTGTCGTTCGAGACGACGTACTGCCCGGTGTAGCCACCGGTCCACCCGCCGGCCCTCGTGTACGTGGCTCCGACGGCCGCCGCCTGCGCCGTGCCGGTGAGTGCGACGACCGTGCCGCCCACGACCGCCGCGGCGACGAGGGCGCCGACCGCCTTCGTGCGGGTGCTCGTCGTACGGCGGTGCGTACTGATGCCCATCGCGTGCCTGCCTCTGTCCAGCCGGGGGGTGATTGCGTCTGCACGCTAGCCGCCGCGAACCGGGCAAATGGTGCTCATGAGAACCGGGTTGGCGTTCTTAGGGTTTACTTAAGGAGGACATCGGCGCCGGTTAAAGATCCGGTGCGCCGCGGAACTCTGCGTTCCGGCCCCTCACTCCCCGTGGCCCCCGTCTGCCGCCCCGCCGCCCCACACGGTGCCCCCGGCGGGCACGGCCGGCCGGGACTCCGTCGAGCCCGATCCAGATGCGCACCTCGGTGCCGCCGAGCACGGAACGCCCGATCCGCAGGTCGCCGCCGGTGGACTCCGCGACCCTGCGCACGATGTCGAGACCGAGTCCGGTCGATCCCACCGCGTCCCGCGCTCCTTTCCGTCCGCTCGCGCCCCGGGCGAGGGCGGATTCAGGATCGGGTATGCCGGGCCCGGCGTCCGAGACCAGCACGAGCACCGCGTCACCGCTGTGGTGCACGTCGACGGCGAAGGCGGTGCCCTCCGGGGTGTGCCGGAACACGTTGCCGAGCAACGCGTCCACGGCGGCCGCGAGTTCGGGTCTGGCGACGGGGATCCGTACCGTGCGGTCCACGCCCGCCAGCCGCACCGTGCGCCCCTCGTCCTCGGCCAGCGCCGACCAGAACCCCATGCGTTCCTTGACGACCTCGGACACGTCGCATCCGGCACCCGGGCCCGTCTGCCCGCCCTGGGTCTGCGGGCGCTGCTCCCGCGCCGTACGGATGATCGTGTCGACCTCATGCTCCAGCTGTTCGACGGCGGCCCTGGTCTGCTCGGCGGCCGGCCCCTCGCCCAGCGAGGCGGCGTTGAGCCGCAGCACGGTCAGCGGGGTGCGGAGCCGGTGCGAGAGATCGGCGGCCAGCTCGCGTTCGTTGGCCAGGAGCTGGACCACCTGGTCGGCCATGGAGTTGAACGCGACCGCCGCGGAGCGCAGTTCGGTGGGCCCCTCCTCGGGGACCCTGGTCCCCAGCCGCCCCTCTCCCAGGTTCTGGGCCGCGCCCGCCAGCCGCTGGGCGGGCTCCACCATCCGTACCCCGAGCCGGTCCGCCACGGCCACCGAGCCGACGATCAGCGCCAGGCCGACGCCGGCGAGCACCAGCCAGGCCGTGCCGACGCCGTGGGTGACCTCGTCCTCGGGCACGAACACCTCGACGACCGCGATGCCTCCGGAGCCGAGCGCGGTGGGCTGGAGCAGCGCGGAGCCGCCGGGCACCTCGGTGATGGAGGCGCGCCCCGACGTGCCGACGGTCTCCACGTCCTCGCGGGTGGCGCGCCGGGTGCCGATCTCCAGGGGGCCGCCGCCCTGTCCGGCCGCGGGGACATGGACGGCGAGGCGCCCTTGGCCCCCGGGTTCGGTGGACAGGACGGCCCGGGTCAGTTCCTCGCGGTCGACGGTGATGGTGAGCGTGGGGCCGATGGCGGCCGCCTGCCTCTCGGCGTCGGAGAAGGCGCGGTCGCGGGCCATCTCCTTGACGACGAGCCCGAGTGGCACGGCGAACGCGATCACGACCATGGCGGTGACGGCCAGGCAGACCTTGACCAGGGCCCATCTCATGCGGGCTGTCCCGGGGCGGCGGCCGGTGGTTCGAGCTTGACCCCGACTCCGCGCAGAGTGTGCAGATAGCGCGGCCTGGCCGCCGTCTCGCCCAGCTTGCGGCGGAGCCAGGAGAGATGGACGTCGATGGTCTGGTCGTCCCCGTAGGACTGCTTCCAGACCTCCGCCAGCAGCTCACGGCGGGGGACGACGACGCCGGGGCGGCCCGCGAGGAAGGTCAGCAGGTCGAATTCACGGCGGGTCAGGTCCAGTGCCGTGCCGTCCAGATCGGCCTGCCGACGCAGCGGGTCGATGACCAGCCCTCCGACCTGGAGGACACGCGGGGGCGGGACCCGGGCGTCGGCTCCACGGGTGCGGCGCAGTACGGCCGCCATGCGGGCCGAGAGGTGTTCCACCGAGAAGGGCTTGGTCAGGTAGTCGTCGGCACCGTCGTTGAGCAGCCTGACGATCTCGGCCTCGTCGTCCCGCGCGGTGGCGATGATCACGGGTACGTCGGTGATGGAGCGCAGCATCTTCAGCGCCTCGGCGCCGTCGAGGTCGGGCAGCCCGAGATCGAGGACGACGACGTCGAAACGGAAGTGCGCGACCTCGCGCAGCGCTTCGAGCGCGGTGCCCACGCTCCGCACCGTGTGCGAGGCCTCGGTCAGGTGCCGGATGAGGGCGGAACGCACGAACTGGTCGTCCTCGACCACGAGCACACTAGGCATGCGCCGCACCGTAGCCCATACGGAGGAACCGGGTCCCCTCCAGGACAGCACCCGTGCGGGTGGTGCAGGATGTGCCCGATGCAACGAGGTCTCGTACACGCGATCGCGTGGTCGCTCGCCACGGGTGCGGCAGTCACCCTGTCGTGGTGGGGCGTGCACACGGTCCTGTCGGGGACGGCCTACGACCCTCCGCGCGCCGTGCCGATATCGGTGGGGGCGCGGGGCGGGCAGGTGACGGACGAACCGGTTTCGTCCTCGACGCACCGGGCCCTGCCCTCGGCCTCACCGGAGTCCACCGCATCCCGCGCCGTCCCCACGCCCTCCGCCGGGACCTCGCGCCCGCGGTCCTCCCGGCCGCCCGCCAAGAGCCCGGCGGGGCCCTCGAGGACGCCGGCCGCGACGGGCGAGGTGAAGAGCTACCCGACGCGTGGCGGCAGGGTCGTCCTGGAGCTGGCGGACGACTCGGCCAAGCTGGTCTCGGCGACGCCGGAGACGAACTGGTCGATGCGGGTGTGGACGAATCCGGGTTGGATCCGGGTGGACTTCAGCGACGGCGCGGGGGCGACGGTCTCGGTCTTCTGCACCTGGAACGGGCATCCGCCGATGGTGGAGACGGTGGATCAGTGACGGTCCACGCGCCGGTGGACCGGTGACCGCCCACGCGCCGGCACGTCGGTGGCCGTCCGCGCCACGGCGCGTCGGCAACCGTCCACGCGACGGTGCGGGTCCCGGCACCACCCGTACAGGAGGCCCTACGAGAAGGTGCCGGGCGGCGGGGCCGGGGACGCCTTGGCGCTCGCGTCGGTGACGACGGCGGCGCCACCCGTGAAGTCGGCGAGTGCGCGGCCGTGTTCGACACGGCCGGGGTGCGGGTCGCCCGCGACGCGCCGGGTCAGTTCGGCGACCGCGACCGGCAGGTCGGAGGCGACCAGGACGGCGTTGCCGAAGCGGCGGCCTCGCCAGACGGCCGGATCCGCTGCCAGGGCCAGCTCGGGGAAGAGGGATGCGGCCGTGGCGACCTGGCCGCGCAGGTGCGCGAGCGGCGGGCCGTCCGCGAGGTTGGCCGCGTACTGGCCGCCGGGCTTCAGCACCCGGCGCACCTCGGTGAGGAATTCGGCGGAGGTGAGGTGCGCGGGGGTGCGGGCGCCGCCGAAGACGTCCGCGATGACGAGGTCGGCCCAGCCGTCCTGGATCCTGGCGAGACCGGCGCGTGCGTCCACCGAGCGGACCCGTATCCGGGCCTGCGGGTCGAGGGGCAGCTCGCGCCGCACCAGCTGGACGAGGGGCGCGTCGATCTCCACGATCTGCTGGGTGGAGCGGGGGCGGCTCGCGGCGATGTACCGGGCGAGCGTGAAGGCTCCGCCGCCCAGGTGGACCGCCTGGAGGGGGCGTCCGGGCGGCGCGGCGAGATCGATGACGTGGCCGAGCCTGCGCTGGTAGGCGAAGGAGAGGTAGGACGGGTCGTCCAGGTCGACGTGCGACTGCGGGGCTCCGTCCAGCAGCAGCGTCCAGGCCCGCGGGCGTTCGCGGTCGGGCACGAGCTCGGCGAGGCCGCCGTCCACCGTCCCGGAGACGGGATCCTGCCGGCGCTCGGACCTCCTGCGGTCGCTCGCGCCTCGGGCCGCTTCTCGACGTGCCACGTGCGCTCGTCCTCGCTCACCGGTTCGGGCCGGCCACCTGGGAGGACCGGCTGGGACGGGACATCCGCCACCCGGCCATTATGGCCTCAGCGACAGTTGTCGGCCGCTTCGATGAGCCTGGCCGCCTGGTCGAGGGCGGCCCGGAGAACGGCCGGGTCGGTGACCGGGGCCTCCGCGACGGGCGGCAGGAGCCACCCTCCCCCGGTGACGGGCGGCTCCGCGGGGATGCGCAGCCCGCGGCCGTCCGTCCGTGTACAGGCGCTGCCGGGCACGTCCCACGCCTCGGCCGTGCCGGACGGCACCAGGAAGCCGAGGACGGCGCAGGTCCCGTCGTGCATGACCGGGCCCACGGGTTCGTTCTCCGCCGCCCTGCGCAGGATGTCCACGGCCTCCAGACCCTGACGCGCCGGGACGGTCACCAGGTCGCACGGTGTGGCTTCCGGGCCCATGTGAGGCAAGGGGACCCCTCCTGTCGTCTCGACGGGGCGGGGCCACGCCCCGTCTCCTCATGGACCAACGCGCCGACGGCGTCAAGGGCTACGGCGGCACGCCGCCGCAAAGGGTGGCAGTTCATGGCGGATCGCGGCCGAGATGTCCGGTTTATGGATAAACGCTGTGTGTGCACCCCGTCACAGCAGGTACGTTCTTGCTCCGCCGGGACACCGGAAGCAGGAGCCCGGCTGCAGCAGAGAGGGCCCCGCCATGGTGTCGACACGGGCAGTTCCCAACCTCGTCTTCCGTCGGCTGCGCGGACAGCGCTCCGCGGGAGAGTTCGCGGCCGCCGTCCGCAGGGCCGCGCGCGAGATCGGTGAACAGGTCGCGTGCGACGCCCGGTACATCGGCCGCGTGGAGTCCGGCGAGATCCGCTGTCCCAACTACGCGTACGAACGAGTGTTCCTGTTCATGTTCCCCGGGGCGAGCCTCGCGGACCTGGGCTTCTCGGCCCGCGAGAGCGTGCGCGGCCGGGGGGCCCGCACAGCTCTGCCCCCGCCCATCACACCCCCCACGCTCCACAGCGACATCCACGAGGAGAGCGACGTGCTGCGTCGCGTGTTCATGACCGGCGGTACCGCCACCGTGGCGGCCGCGTCCCTGGGCCTGGGCGGCCGTTCCGCAGCCGCCGGCCCGCTCGCCGTCCCCGCGCAGCGCCGGGTCGGCGAGGCCGAGGTGAGCGCCGTGGAGAAGGCGGTGCGCCAGATCCGGCTGCTGGACGACCGGCACGGCGCGGACGGCCTCTACCGGCAGGCCTCCCAGCCGCTCCGGGCCGCGTACGCCCTGCTCGATTCCGGCGCCACGACGAGGCGCAGCACCTCGGACCGGCTGCACGCGGGCGCCGGTGAGCTGGCGATCTCGGTGGGATGGCTGGCCCACGACTCGGGACGGTTCGACGACGCGCGCTCCCATTACGCGGAGGCGCTCGCGACGGCGCGGCTGGCCGGGGACGCGGCGCTGGAGGCGCACGCCTTCTGCAACGCGTCGTTCCTGGCCCGCGACACGGGGCGGGCCCGTGAGGCGGTCCGAGCCGCGGAGGCCGGCCAGCGGGCGGCCCGGCCGCTCGGCTCACCGCGGCTGCTGGCACTCCTGGCACTGCGGGAGGCGGGCGCCAGGGCGTGGCTCGGAGACCGCGCGGGCTGCGAGCAGGCCATCGGGCGGGCGCACACGGCGTTCGGGCACGGGCCGGCCGATGCGGACCCGGAGTGGATGTCCTTCTTCCGGGAGGCGGAAGTGGAACTACTGGAGGCGCAGTGCTGGTCGGCACTGGGTGACTGGCCGCGTGCGGCGCTGCATGCCCGGCGGGCGACCCGGCTGCAGGATCCGCACTTCACCCGGAACCTCGCGCTCTACCGCGCGCAGCTCGCCGGTGACCTGGCGCAGGCGGGCGCGGCCGACGAGGCCGCCTCGGTGGGCCACCAGGTGCTGGACCTGCTGGACCGGGTCCAGTCCGCCCGGATCCGCGGGATGCTGGCGAGTGCCGTGCGGGTGCTCCGGCCGCATGGAGGTCCGGAGGTGGCTGCCCTCCTGAGCCGCTACGAGGAGCTGCCGCCGGGGGCGTGAGAGCGGCCGGCCGTTCGCGCTGTCCGTGACCGGGCCCGGTCCCGCGCTTCCACCGGGCGGCATGATCGGGCCCGTCCGGACTCCGGCTGGGGCGGGCCCCTGTCATGCCCGCTGCGACACGGTCCCGCTCGCACCCTCCGGCGCGTGCCGGATGCGCTCCCCGGGCAGCCGGGACCTACCGGTCCAGGTGACCCGTGTCGTTCCAGCGTTCCAGGGCGGGAAGGCCGTAGGCCCAGCCCAGCACCGACAGCGACGTCGGCTCCAGGCGGATCCGCGCGGCGAACGACACGTCCTCGCCCAGCCACCGGGCCCCCAGCGCCCGCAGAATGTGCCCGTGGGCGAAGACCAGCACGTCGCGGTCGGCGGAGCGCGCCCATGCGACGACCTCGTCCGCCCGGGCGGTGAGTTCCGCGAGGGTCTCCCCGCCGGGGACCCCGTCACGCCAGATGAGCCAGTCCGGCCGGTCCGCCTTGATCTGCGCGGGGGTCAGGCCCTCGTAGTCCCCGTAGTCGAACTCCATCAGCGCGTCCCACGGCCGGGCCCGCTCACCGAAACCGGCGAGTGCGCAGGTCTCGGAGGCCCGGACGAGCGGGCTGGTCCGCACCTCGACGCCGGGCAGGCCGCCCCAGGGCTCCCGGTGCAGTCGCTCGCCGAGCAGTTTGGCGCCCTCACGGCCGGCGTCGAGAAGGGGGATGTCGGTCCTGCCGGTGTGATTGCCCTGGACCGACCACTGTGTCTGGCCGTGCCGGGCGAGCAGGATTCGCGGTGCCATGACGGCTCTCCCTGAAAATACGGAGATCCGAAGATCCGGGGACCCTAGGATCTGGTGGGTCCGGGACAGCGGTGTCCGGGACGGCGACGGGACGGCGAACGCGGGCGAGCGGCCAGGAGGCCGGCGCGGGCGGACACCCCGTTCCATCATCTCCCACCTGCTTCACGGGCAACCTGCGGGGCGTTGCCCGCGTCCCTCTCCACGCATGGCCGGGGGGCGTCCGCGTGGGAAGGCCCCCACGGGGAACCAGGGCATACGACCGCCGTACGGTTGAACGCCCGCCGTCGACCGCATGAACACTGGGGAGAGCTGCCGGATGCCGCACGCCACCGCCGCGACACCGTCATCCGGTCATCGGCCCCGCTGGTGGACGGAGCTCCCGCTGGTCGCGGTGGTGTACGGCCTGTACTCGATGGGCCGGCTGCTGGTCCACGAGAACATACCGGCGGCCGTCGACAACGGTCTCGCGATACTCCGCCTGGAGAAGGCGCTGCACCTCAACGCCGAGCACCCGCTCAACCGGCTGCTGACGGCCCACCCCACGCTCGGCATACCCGCCGACTTCGCCTACGCCTCCCTGCACTACCTGGTCACCCCGGCCGTCCTCGTCTGGATCTTCCGGCGCCGCAGCGCCGCCTACAGGGCGGCCCGTACCTGGCTGATGACCTCCACGCTCCTCGGGCTGGCCGGCTTCACGCTGATGCCCACCTGCCCGCCGCGGCTGCTCGACGCCCACCACGGCTTCGTCGACACGATGGCGCAGTACAGCGCGTACGGCTGGTGGGGTGCGGGCGCCAGCGCCCCGCGGGGCCTGAGCGGAATGACCAACCAGTACGCGGCGATGCCGAGCCTGCACGTCGGCTGGGCCGTGTGGTGCGGCGTCCTGCTGTGGCGCCACGGCCGCCACCCGCTCGTCCGGGCGGCGGGCGTCGCCTACCCGCTGATCACCGTGCTCGTCGTGATGGGCACGGCGAACCACTATTTCCTCGACGCCGTCGCCGGAGCCGCCGTCATGGCCGTGGGCGCCCTGCTGACCAGGCCGTTCATGCGGTTCGCGGACCGGGTCAAGGACCGGGCACGGGCGGTGTTCACGCGGGTTCCCGCATCCGCCACCCCCATGGGATCCACGATTGTCAGTGACGGATGCAAGACTTCCGCGGGTGAGCGAATACCCGGCCAGCGGACCGCCTCCGCAGATTCCAGCGACACGCGCACCCGTTCCGCCGCCGAAGCCGACGACGACGCTCCGGCACCGGCTCGCTGAGCTGCGCGGCCCGTCGGTCGCGCCGCATCCGCTCGACGCACGCGCGCTGGCCGCGCTCGCCGCCAACCCTGGATGCAAGAGACGTGCCCTGCTCGACGGCGCGGGCGTGGACAAGGCGGAGCTGGCCACCGCGCTCGGCTCCCCCGCGGCTTTCGGCCAGTCCCAGTTCGCGTTCATCCGGGGCAACGCCTTCGAGGCGAAGGTCAAGGCCGACGGCGGCACGGAGCTGCTGCGCCTCCTCGTCGAGCGGCTCGGCGGCGGCACCGAGCCACCGGCCGCGGCCGTGGTGCCCGATCTGACGGCGGCAGGTCCGGAGGGCCGTACCGCGCGCACGGCGCTGGCGCTGCGCGAGGCCACGGCGGCGGGCGAGTGGGCGCTGCTCGACCATCCGATGCTGGTCCTGGAGGTCGCGGGCTCACCCGCCTACCTGGAACCGGACGCCGTGGTGGTGCACCCCGACGGCACCTGGACCGTCGTCGAGATCAAGTCCTTCCCCATGGTCGACGGTTCCGCGGACGCCTCGAAGGTCGGTGCGGCGGCCCGCCAGTCCGCCGTCTACGTCCTGGCGCTGGAGCGGATCGCGGCGGTGACCGAGGGTGCGGAGGTCGGCCACCGGGTCCTGCTCGTCTGCCCGAAGGACTTCTCCAACCTGCCGACCGCATCGGCCGTGGACGTCCGCAAACAGCGCGCCGTCACCGCCCGCCAGCTGACCAGGCTGACCCGCGTCGAGGACATCGCGGCCGCCCTGCCCGAGGGCACGACCTTCGACCCGGACTGCTCCCCCGAGGAGCTCGGCACCGCGGTCGAGGCGGTCCCCGCGGCGTACGCCCCGGAGTGTCTGGCCGCCTGCGAGCTGGCCTTCCACTGCCGGGCGAAGTCCCGCGCCGAGGGCGCGGTGGAATCGCTGGGCCGCAGCGTGCGGGGCGAGCTCGGAGGCCTGACGACGGTCGCCGGGGTGCTGGCCGCGGCGGCCGGCAAGGAGGGCGACCCCGCCGACCCGACGGTGGCCGCCCTGCGCAGGGCGGCGGCTCTGCGGGCCGAGGCCCTGGCCGGTGTGAGCGGTGGCGTCCCATGTCACTGATCAGCACCCTGGCCCGGTTGGAGGCGGTCGACAGCGGGCGGGCCCAGCCCCTGGCCACCGTGCGCCACCGCCATCTGACCGGCAGTCCGCTCGTGCTGGTGCCGCTGACGACCGCCGGTGAGGCCGGCGCCCCGCTCGGCGCACTCGTGGGCACGGACCGCGCGGCGCCCAGGCTGCTGGCGGTGGCCCAGCCGCGCGACCGCGACCTGCGGTTCGCGTTCCTCGCCGAGCTGGCCGAGGCCGTACTGCCGCACATCGAGTCGTACGCCGACGTCGTCGAGCCCGCCGAGAGCAGCCAGGTCGATCCCGAGACCGGCAAGAAGGTCAAGGCCGAGGTCGAGCTGTGCGCGGACGCGGCCCAGCTGATCGTGCCGGGAAGGGCCGGCATCGACTTCGTACGGCTGCTCGGGCGGTCCATGCGCTTCCGGCGTACCACCGAGGACGATCCGGACACCCCCTATCCGGCTCCGGCCCGTGTTCCGCTGCTCGGCCGCTGGCTGACGCACTACGGGGAGCGGGCCAGGGTGCCGGGGTCCTCGCTGCTGCTCGCCGCGACGGACCTGGTCAACCGCCACTGGGCGACGGGGCAGAGCAGCCTGGAGGACCAGCACCTCGGCGCGCTGCTCGCCTGGATCGACCCGCCGGACGGCGAGTCCGGTGCGGTGGCCGCGCTCCGCGCGGAGCTGGAGCGGGACCGTGCGGGTCAGCTGATCTGCCCTCCGGCCGGACCGGCGACGGATCCGGCGTTCGACAACAGGCTGCTGGCTCCCGCGATCGAGCGGTACGACGGGGCGCGCACGGCGCTGGCCGCGGCGGAGGACGGCGTCGACGCCGACACCCGGCTCGGCAGGCTGAGCGGTGCCGAGCGGGACATCAGGTCGCTGCTCGCGGGGGTCATGCTGCCCACCTGGGACGCCGTGTGGCGGGCGCTCGACCTGCTGCGGGAGCTCCCGGAAGGGGCCAGGGCCGAGGACCGCTGGACCAGGGACCGCTGGTCGTTCACCGGGCACAGGGACCGGGTGCGGGCGGGCGAGCCCCCGCAGCCGCGCCGGGACGACGCGGTGACGGCCGCGCGGAAGCTGGCCTCGCGGGAGGCCGCCCAGGCGCAGCTGGAGGCACAGGAGGCGCTCGACGATCCGCTGGTGCTGGCGGGCCGCAGGCTGGCGGGCGAGGCGTTCGTCGGGGAGGTGACGGAGGTGGAGATGGCGTACAGCGAGTCGAAGCGGCCTTCACCACGCCCGCTGGTCACGGTGCGGACGGACGAGCGCCCGCATCTCGGTGAGCGGACCAAGGTGTACCGCTCCCTGGACGGCAGGCCGCAGACCGCCGAGTTCGTGCGGTACGCGGCCGGGGAGGGCGAGGACGCGGAGGCCGGCGAGACCGTCCACCTGGTCCTGCGGATCACGGACCGGATGGGGCGGAGCAAGGAGCCCGCGCCCGGGTCGGTGCCCGAGGCCGGTGACCGGATCGCGTGGACGCTGTTCGAGCACGACCAGCGGGGTGGCCCGAAGCTGCCCGATCCGGAGGACACCCCGTGGACCCACGGCGGCCCGCCGGGCGCCGGCGTCGGCGGACCTGCCGAGCGGCCCGATCCCGTGACCTCGGAGGACATCCTGTGACAGCCGTTCTCGACCCGGGTGCCGCCGCGGCGCGGGCCACCGACGGGATCCTCGCCGACACCCTGCGCGGCACGGCGCGCGGCATCGTCGTGGACTCGCCGCCGGGCGCGGGCAAGTCGACGCTGGTGGTGCGTGCCGCGCTGGAGCTGGCCGCGGCGGGCCGCCCGCTGATGGTGGTCGCGCAGACCAACGCCCAGGTGGACGACCTGGTGGTACGACTGGCCGAGAAGGCTCCGGGGCTGCCGGTGGGCCGGCTGCACAGCAGCGACTCGGATCCGTACGACAAGGCCCTGGACGGCCTGGACAACGTACGGAAGTCGGCGAAGGCCGCGGATCTGGCGGGCCTGGACATCGTCATCTCCACGGCCGCCAAGTGGGCCCACGTGAAGAACGTGGAGCCGTGGGGCCACGCGATCGTCGACGAGGCCTACCAGATGCGGTCGGACGCCCTGCTGGCCGTGGCCGGGCTGTTCGAGCGGGCGCTGTTCGTCGGGGATCCGGGCCAGCTGGACCCGTTCTCGATCGTGGGCGCCGACCAGTGGGCGGGGCTCTCCTACGACCCGTCGGCGAGCGCCGTCTCGACCCTCCTCGCGCACAATCCGGAGCTGCCGCAGCACCGGCTGCCGGTGTCGTGGCGGCTGCCCGCCTCGGCGGCGCCTCTGGTCTCGCGGGCGTTCTACCCGTACACGCCGTTCCGCAGCGGCACGGACCACGGTGACCGGCGGCTGTCGTTCGGCGTGCCCTCGGACGGTTCGGGCCCGGACCGGGTGCTGGACGAGGCGGCTGAGTCCGGCTGGGGGCTGCTGGAGCTCCCGGCCCGGCACACCCCGCGCACCGATCCCGAGGCGGTCCGGGCGGTGGCCCTGGTGGTCCGCAGGCTGCTGGACCGGGGCGGCGCCGCGACGAGCGAGCGCGGCCCGGACCCGGTCCCGGTGACGGCGGAGCGGGTCGCGGTCGGCACGGCCCACCGCGACCAGGCCGCCGCGGTGCGGGCGGCGCTCGCGGAGCTGGGGGTGACGGGTGTCGCGGTGGATACGGCGAACCGGCTCCAGGGCCGTGAGTTCGACGTGACGGTGGTCCTGCACCCGCTGTCGGGCCGCCCGGACGCCACGGCGTTCCATCTGGAGACGGGTCGCCTGTGCGTCCTGGCCTCACGGCACCGGCACGCGTGCGTCGTGGTGTGTCGTGCGGGGGTCGCGGACCTGCTGGACGAGCACCCGTCGACGGAGCCGGTCCAGCTGGGCGTGACGGTCAAGTTCCCCGACGGCTGGGAGGCGAACCACGCGGTTCTGGCCCACCTCGCCGAGCATCGCGTGCATTGGGCGCCCTGATCCTGGGCAGCGCTCTTGTGCCGGGCTGGACAATGGAAGGTGGCCGTCCGGCCGCGCGAGGAGGGAACCCCACATGGCACAACCCGAGCGGAACGAGCGGCAGAGGCTGCGTCCGGCGCCGCTGCTCTTCGAGCCGTCGGCGGCGGCATCCGATCCGGAGCACTTCTTCGACCTGGAGTCGATGGAGGATCCGGAGGAGCTGCTGAGGCGCGCGACGGAGCTGACGCTCGCCTTCAGGGCCGCGACCGACCGGGCCGTGGAGTTCCAGGCCCTGGCCGCCGCTCAGCTCGCGGATCCGCGCCGTTTCGACCGGCTCACGGTCGCGGAGATAGCCGATCGTGCGGAGTGGACCGAGGACTACGCCAAGAAGATGATCGAGTTCGGCCGGTCCCTGCTCGACGACCCCGCGTCCTGATCCGGGCGCGCCGGGGGCAGGTGTCCGGCCGCCCCACGGAGGCGGTGCCGGCACGACCGTCCGTCACCGCGGGTACACCCGTGGCATATGCCGTCGGGGCAAGATACTCCCTCGGCCCGCACGCTGTGCGGCTTTCGGCAACTCTGCGGAACAGGAGCGTCACGGCCGGTAGACATGACGCCATGAGCGCATGGCTGAACGACGAAACGACTCTGCGGATCGGCACCGCCCCGCACCACGGTGTCGACATCTTCGCCCTGCTGCGGGACAGCGCCGACAACCGGGCCGATCACCGGGCCGCCCAGGTCACGGCATCCGGAGCGGCGTGGCTGGCGGGCGCTTCGACGCACCCCCGCAGCACGCTCTCGCAGTGGGAGGCACATCCTTGTTCCCCCGGCGTGCTGCCGTGCGGCTCCTCGTTCGACATCGTGAACGTCCCCGCCCTGTTCGGCAGGCGCATGCTGGAGCAGCTCTGGGCGGAGGGGCCCGGATCGGGCCCGGTGGCCACGCACCGGGGCAGGATGCTGCTCTTCGCCGCACCCGGCACGGCCCAGCGCCTGCCGTCCCTGCTGGCCTGGGAGGAGTGGGGCACGGGCTCCGCCGACGGCGCCCGCGGACACCGGGGCGCCCTGCCTCCGGTGCTCTGCCACGGCACGGGGGACGCCGTCACCGTCCCGCCCCTGACCGGCGGCGCGGGCGCCGGCGGGCCCCGCTGGGTGGTCGCCCCGGACACCCGTAATCCCTGGCTGCCGGGCCCGGACGTACTGCTGTGGGCCTGCGTGCGGGTGGGCAGGTCGGCGGCCCCGTCGACCACCGGGAATTCGATTTTTCCTCCCGCCGATCCGGGTGCTAATGTCTACGACGTCACCAGGCGCCGTTAGCTCAGTTGGTTAGAGCAGCTGACTCTTAATCAGCGGGTCCGGGGTTCGAGTCCCTGACGGCGCACAGACGGAAGAAGCCCCCTCGCGAGAGCGAGGGGGCTTCTTCCGTGGGGGCGTCCGCCCAGGTCAGGCCCCTGGGGTGACCCGGACGGTCCAGGCCCCCGACCGGGTGCGGCCGGCGACCTCGATGCGGATGCGTTCGCCCGGCACGGTGTAGCGCTCGCCCTCCCGGAGCGGGGCGTCCGCGAGGGGCGGGTAGACCGACCGGTCCCAGCAGGCGTCGGACTCGGGGTGGGTGTCCAGGACCTCCACAGGCCCGCCGCCGCTGGGCGTCGCGTTGCGGACGCGGTAGACGAGGACCCCCTCGGTGCAGGTCGTCCGGTCGTTGCCCGTGGCACTGCGGGCCTCGATGGCCAGTGCACTGTCCACGCCGGTTCTGATGACCGCGAGCCGCGTTCCGACGGACGCCCCGCGCACGGGGACCTCGGCCATGGGTTCCAGGGTGAGGTCGGCGGCACCCTGCACGCACACGACCTCCTGCCCTCCGAGCCAGCCGAGCTTCCACTTGTGCCAGCCGAACAGGTCCGGGGACAGTCCGAACTGGCTGCCCATCACGTCCCAGTCGCCGACGTAGGTGTCCCAGTCGCCCTTCCCGTCCTCCGGCCGGTGGTAGAGGTCCGCCAGGTCGAAGACGTGTCCGGTCTCGTGCGCGAGGACGTTCCGGTCCGGCGGGTGCTCCTCGAAGACCGTGACCACGCGCTTGATGTCCGTGTCGTCGGCCCGCAGCGGCCTGTCGAAGTTGACGACCTTGGTGGCGTCGGAGTCGACGCCGGGGGCGTCGGGATCGGCGACGAGGTAGACGATGTCGTACGCCGAGAAGTCGGTCTCCCCGTCGGCCGCCTCGATCGCGTCCCGCAGGTAGGCGCTGCGGCGCTCCGATCCCCAGTCGCGCTGTATGCCGTACCAGTTGGAGGAGTGCGGCATCAGGGTCCACTGCCGCTGCGGATGGGCGCGCAGGGTGAACTTCCCGTACGAGGCGCGCTGGAAGAAGCGGGTGGTGGAGGGGAAGTGGTCGGCGGCGAGCACGTCGGGGGACACGGCGGGCTCGGCGTCGGGGAACGAGAGGAAGATCATGACCGCGTCGAGGCCGCGGTCGGGGCGCGGGTAGGCACTGTTCCAGGTGTCGAGGCCGAGGGAGTGGTGTGCCCCGGTCCTGGGCAGGGCGCACGGTCCCGCGTCACGCGAGGCCGCCACGGCGGGCCCGGCGACGAGCCCGGTGGCGGCGAGCGCCAGGAGCGAGGTGACAGCGGCAGCCGCACTGCGCAGCCTCGGTCTCTCCGGCCCCCCGGGTCCGTGCTGACGCGGCACATCTACCTCCGGGTGGCGAATGCGGGTCTCCCCTCACCCTGTGCCGGTTCTGCGGCGTACGCCCTGTTGTGCTGCCCCACACGGGTCAGCCGGAGCCGGGAACGATCAGTCGGCATCAGCCGGATCAAGGGATGACTACCCTCACGGAGCGTCACATTCGATCACCCGAGAGCCTTGAACAACCAGAACAGCTCAAAACTTGCCATCTGCGCTCAAAGCGCTCAGGGGTGGCCTACGAGGGACAGGGGCCGGACGGACGTGAGCCATGCGCGTGCCGCGCATCCGAAACGGCGGGCGCGCTGGAACGTGCGGCGCGCCACCCTCTATGCTTCACCTCGTTTTCCTGCGTGGTTCCCGCCTCTCGCGCGGCGCTCCGCTCCACGCCCTGCCCGGCCATACCTGTTCACGACGATCTGCACAGCGGGAGCGAGCGGTGAGCGGAACATCCGAAGGGCCGACGCCCGGGACGGGCACCTCCCCCGGCTCCGGTCCGCCGGAGGTCACCCACCGTGATCATCAGAGGACGGGGCTCTCCGAGCTGCACGACTACCGCGCCGCGTTCGCGTCGGCGACCCTCCCGATGGCCGTCGTCGACCACCGCGGCCGGATCGTCAGGGCGAACGACGCACTGGGCGGACTGCTCGGCGCCGAGCCCGCGTCGCTGGCCGGTCAGCTCGCGGCCGACCTCGCCGGCCTGACCTCGGACGCCCCTGCCCGGCGCGCGTACACCGAGGTCCTGCGCGGCACCCGTCCGCGGTTCCGGTGCGCCCGGCAGCTCAAGCACGCCGACGGCAGGCCGCTGTGGGCCGAGGTCACCGTCGTACCGATGGGCGACCCGGCCTCCGGCGCCGGGCGGGTGCTGCTGTCCGTCGCCGACGTCAGCGACCGGCGCGAACTGCGGAAGCGGCTGAGCCATCTGCGGACGCACGATCCCGTGACCCGGCTGCCCAACCGCACACTGTTCCTCGAGCGGCTCTCGACCGCTCTGGAGACCCCGTCGTCGCCGGACGGGTCATCGCCCGTGCGGGGCCGGATCGGCCTCTGCTACCTGGACGTCGACGGCTTCAAGGCGGTGAACGACACCCTGGGGCACCGCATCGGCGACCGGCTGCTGGCGGCCGTCGCCGGACGGCTCACCGACTGCGCCGAAGGCGACGGCCACCGTGCGGGCGGGCATCTGGTGGCACGGCTCGGCGGTGACGAGTTCGCGATCCTGGTCGAGGACTCCTCGGGTACGCCTCAGCTCACGGGCCTCGCCCGTTCGGTGCTGGCCGCTCTGCAGCGGCCGTTCGAGGTGTCCGGGCACCGGCTGTCGGTCTCCGCGTCGATCGGGGTGGTGGAACGGCCGTCCGCCGGAACGTCGGCCACCGCTCTGATGCAGGCGGCGGACACCACGCTCTACTGGGCGAAGGAGGACGGCAGGGCCCGCTGGACCCTCTTCGACCCCGAGCGCAACGCCCACCGGATGACCCGGCAGGCACTGTCCTCCACCCTGCGTCCGGCCGTCGAACGCGGGGAGTTCACGCTGGAGTACCAGCCGCTGGTGGGCATGGCGGACGAGGTCGTCCGGGGCGTGGAGGCCCTGGTCCGGTGGAACCACCCGAGGTTCGGACTGCTGGCACCGGGCCGGTTCGTCCCGATCGCCGAGGAGGACGGCACGATCGTCCAGCTCGGCCGGTGGATCCTGCGCACGGCGTGCCTGCAGGCACGCCGCTGGCAGCTGGAACACCCGGACGACTCCGCTCTGTTCATCAGCGTCAACGTCGCCGTGCGCCAGGTGTGGGACTCCGACCTGGTCACCGATGTGGCGGAGATCCTCACCGAGACCGGCCTCGGACCGGAACTGCTGCAACTGGAGCTGACCGAGTCGGCGGTCATGGGCTCGTCGGGCCGGCCGCTCCAGGTGCTCCAGGCGCTCAGCGACATGGGCGTCCGCATCGCGATCGACGACTTCGGCACGGGCTACTCCAACCTCGCCTATCTGAGCCGGCTGCCCGTGTCCGTGCTGAAGCTGGACGGCTCCTTCGTACGCGGTTTCCGCTACGAGGACGGCGCGCACCCCAGCCCGGCCGACGAGACGATCGTCGAGGCCATGGTGCAGCTGGCGCACCGCCTGGGCCTGACGGTCACCGCGGAGTGCGTGGAGACGCCGGGCCAGGCGGAGCGGCTGCGCCGGATCGGCTGCGACACCGGGCAGGGGTGGCTGTACTCCCGTGCGGTGGCCCCGGAGCGGATCGCCGAACTGATCGGCGCCAGGACGCCGCCGGGCTGACCGGCACCGGCTCCCCGGAGCGCCGGCGGGGTCAGATCGTGGGCAGCCCGTAGGCGTCGGCGATGAGCTCGTACGAGCGAAGGCGGGCCTCGCCACCGTGCGCGTTGGCCGTGATCATCAGCTCGTCCGCGCCGGTGCGCTTGGCCAGGTCGTCCAGACCGGTACGGACCTCGTCCGCCGTGCCGTGGACGATGTCCTTCAGCCAGCCGTCGACGAACTCGCGCTCCATGGGGCTGAAGTCGTACGCCTCGGCCTCCTCGGGGCTCGGCACGAGGCCCGGGCGCCCGGTGCGCAGCCGGACCATGGACAGGGCGCCGGTGAGCACCTGGCGCCTGGCCTCGCGCTCGTCGTCGGCGGCCAGTGCCGCGACCCCGATGAGGGCGTAGGGGGCGTCGAGCACGGCGGAGGGCTTGAAGGACTCCCGGTACAGGTCCAGGGCCGGCACGGTGTTGCGCGCCGAGAAGTGGTGGGCGAAGGCGAAGGGCAGACCGAGGACTCCGGCCAGCCGGGCGCTGAAGCCGGAGGAGCCCAGCAGCCAGACCGGCGGGCGCGCGGCGGACTGGACGCCGCCTGGCGAGGTGGCCTGCACGGGCCCGGGGACGGCGTGGATGCGGGCGTACGGGTGCCCGTCCGGGAAGTCGTCGTCCAGGAAGCGGGTCAGCTCGGCCAGCTGCTGCGGGAAGTCGTCGGCCCCCTCGTTCAGCCGGTCCGTGCGCCGCAGTGCGGCAGCGGTCGCACCGTCCGTGCCGGGGGCCCGGCCCAGTCCGAGGTCGACACGGCCGGGGGCCATCGCCTCCAGGGTGCCGAACTGCTCCGCGATCACCAGCGGGGCGTGGTTGGGCAGCATCACACCGCCGGAACCGAGCCGGATGCGCTCGGTGTGGGCGGCCAGGTTCGCCAGGATCACGGCGGGCGACGAGGAGGCCACACCGGGCATGGAGTGGTGCTCGGCGACCCAGAACCGGTGGAATCCGCGGCTCTCGGCGAGCTTGGCGATGTCCACGCTGGTACGCAGTGCCTGGGTCGCCGTACGGCCCTGGCCCACGGTCACCAGGTCGAGCACGGACAGGGGGACGGAGGCCGTCCCGCCTGCCGTGCCGCGAATCTGGTCGCCTCGGTTCTCATCCACGTGTTCGGCCTCTCCGGTGCTGCGTCTGGGTACCGGAGGGTGCCAACAGGAGGATGGCTCCGCTTATTCCCGCGGTGTCCGGGCCCCGGGTGCTCACTCCCCCGGCGCCCGGGCCCGGGGCGTCTACTCCCGTACCTCGATGCCCCGGGGCTCGGTGGCACCGAGCGGCGGCTCGCGGGTGGCGAACAGCGTGCCGAGGGTAGGGGCCCAGATGCGGCGTTCGGCCAGCCGGAGGCCTTCCCAGACCGCCACCTGGTTGGCGGTGAGTACCGGTTTGCCGAGGAGTTCCTCGAGCTCGGGGACGTAGGCGGCGGTGTGCAGGGCGTTGTCCGGCAGCAGCACCACCTCGGCGTCGGGGTGGTCCCCGGCCACGGCCAGCTGCTTCACGAGCTCGACGTCCGCGGCGGCCGCGTCGGACGCCGTGACGATGCCGCCGCCACGGCTGGCGGCCACCTCGATCCCACCGGACCGCAGGAAGCCGGCGAAGAGCGCGGCGATGTCCTCGGAGTAGGTCGCGGCGATCGCGACCCGGGACGCCCCCAGCTCGCGTACCGCCTGGACGAAGCCGATCGACGTGCTGGACGCGGGGAGCCCGGCGGCCTTGGCCAGCTCGGCGGCCTGTTCGTGCGCCCCCTCCCAGCCGTAGGCGAAGCTGCCGCCCGAGCAGGCCCAGACCAGGGATTCGGCACCTGCCAGCCGCAGCTCCTCGACACCGGCGTTCAGACGGTCGGGGGTGCCCGCCGCTCGGAGGTTCTCCGCCCTGCGGGCGTCCTCGTCGATGTCGGTGTGGAAGAGCGGCACCCTGATGTCGCTGTCGAGCATGACCTCGATCCGCGGGAAGTCGTCCTCCGCGGCATGGCCCGGGTAGAGAAGTCCTACGGTCGTCATGTCCATCCTTCCCGTGCGTCCGGATGTTCGTGCCGGCACTCGCGCCACCGCGGTCCCCGCCGGGGACAATTATTCCCCTTGTGGCCCCGTGCCGTCTCCCGCAACCGGTGTGACCAGCGGTTTCTCCCGCGGGCCGAAGGGTCCTGTTGACGGGCGTGTGCCCCGGTGCGAGCGTGGTCATTCCTGATGACCACTCCTGTGATCCTCGTACTGGACACCGACCCGTCACCGCGCCTGGGCCGGCTGACCGGGCGGGCCGTCGTGAGGTACGCGGACGGGCGGACGCTGGCCGGGCAGCTGCCCGACGCCGACGTCCTGCTGGTCTGGGACTTCACCTCCGACGCCGTCCGCGCTGCCTGGCCCGGCGACGGGCCGCGCCCCCGCTGGGTACACACCGCGAGCGCCGGGGTGGACCGGCTGCTCTGCCCGGAGCTGGCCGCCTCCCCGACCGTCGTCACCAACGCCCGGGGCGTCTTCGAGCTGCCGATCGCCGAGTACGTCGCGGGGCTGGTGCTCGCCTTCGCGAAGGACCTCCCCCGCACCCTGGACCTCCAGCGGCAGCACCGGTGGCGCCACCGGGAGACCCGGGACCTCGCCGGCAGCCGCGCCGTGGTCGTCGGCGCGGGCCCCGTCGGCCGGGAGATCATGCGGCTGCTGCACGGCCTCGGTGTGCGGGTGGCGCTCGTCGGGCGTACCGCGCGGCGCACGATCCACGGCGTCGAGGACCTGGGACGGTTGGCGGCGGGTGCGGACTGGGTGATCTCCGCGGCTCCCCTGACGGACGAGACGCGCGGGATGTTCGACACCCGCTTCTTCGGGTTGCTCCAGCCCTCCGCCCACTTCGTCAACGTGGGGCGCGGTCAGCTGACCGTCGAGGACGATCTGGCCGACGCGCTGCGCCGGCACTGGATCGCGGGCGCGGCGCTCGACGTGTTCCAGGAGGAGCCGCTGGACCCGTCCAGCCCGCTGTGGGACGTGCCCGGCCTGCTGGTCTCCCCGCACATGAGCGGGGACACGGCCGGATGGCGGGACCGGCTGGGCGAGCAGTTCGTCTCGATGTACGAACGCTGGGCGGCCGGGGAGCCGCTGCGCAACGTGGTGGACGTACAGCGTGGTTACGTGCCTTCCCCGGACATTCCGTCCTGACCTCCACCCTGACGGCCGGTCACGGGGTGTCGCACCGGCGCCGGTACGCCCCGTACACCCGTCATCGCCCTCCGCCCATCACGGGACACGGGAGGGTCACCCTCCGGCCACCGTTCGGTTACATGGCAGCGCTTGCTGCATAGGTGCCCCGGATCGGGCAGGTGCTCACTCTGTCCGGACTGTTCGACACCCCTATTTCCGCAGGAGATTGCGAACCATGGCTGACTTCCCTCACCTGTCCCGTCGGGGCTTCCTCAATCGAACGGCGGCCGTCGGAGGTCTGCTCGTGGTCCCCGGCCTCCTCTCCGCGTGCAGCAAGACGGACGCCGGCGCCGCGGACGGTGAGGGTGCGCTCGACAAGCTCCGCAAGCAGGGCTTCGTCCGGGTCGCCTACGCCAACGAGGCCCCGTACGGGTACATGGAGGGCAAGGAGCTCAAGGGCGAGGCCCCCACCCTGCACCGGGAGATATTCAAGGCGCTCGGTGTCGACGAGCTGAAGCCCACCCTCTCGGAGTGGGACGGGCTCATCCCCGGCCTGCAGGCGGGCAAGTACGACGTGGTCAGCGCGGGCATGGCCATCACGCCGGAACGCTGCGCCAACGCGCTCTTCTCCGAGCCGGAGTTCATCTCCCCCACGGCCCTGATGGTGAAGAAGGGAAACCCGGAGAAGCTCACCGACCTGGCCTCCGCGAAGGCGGCCGGGGTCACCGTCGGCGTGATGTCCGGTGCGGTCGAGGCGTCGTACGCCGAGGGCGCGGGCATCGCCGAGGGGAAGATCAAGACGCTGCAGAAGCCGCAGGACGGCGCGGACGCCGTCAAGGGCGGCCGGATCGACGCGTTCCTGCTCACCGGCATCTCGCTGCGCTGGCTGGCCAAGACCAACCCGGACACCGAGGTCACCGAGGCCTTCGTGCCGGAGCTGGACGGCACGAAGCAGTTCTCCCCGGGCGGCGCGGTGTTCCGCCAGGGCAACGAGGACCTGCGCGACGCCTTCAACCGCGAACTCAAGAAGATCGTCTCGGACAGGTCCCGCTACGTGGAGCTGCTCCAGGAGTACGGCTTCGGCGCCACGGAGATACCGCCTGCCACGCTCAGGACCGCCGACCTGTGCAAGGGCTGACGGGGGCGGACCACACCGTATGAGTGACTTCCTCACCGTACTCGGCGAAGAGTTTCCCCAGGTCAGATCCGGCCTGTGGGTGACGCTCGAGGCCACGGTCCTCGGCTCCCTGGTCGCCCTGCTGCTGTCGTTCGTCCTCGGCCTGGCGGCGGGCAGCAGGCTGCTGCTGGTGCGCGGGGTCTCCCGGACCGTCGTGGAGTTCTTCCGCGGCACCTCCCTCTACATCCAGCTCTTCTGGCTCTACTACGCGATGCCGCCCCTCACGGGTTACGAACTCACCCCGCTGGTCTGCGGGATCGTCGCCTTCGGGCTGAACTACGGTGCGTACGGTTCGGAGATCGTGCGCGGCGCGATCAACTCCGTCCCCCGCGCGCAGTACGAGGCGGCCGTGGCACTGAACATGTCGCCCTTCCACCGGATGCGCAAAGTGATCATGCCGCAGGCCTGGGTGCAGATGATCCCGTCCTTCACCAACCTGCTGATCCAGCTACTGAAGTGCACTCCCCTGCTGTGGCTGCTCTCCGCGGCCGATCTGATGACCGCGATCGAACACGTCCGCAGCCGGAGCGGTGAGACCCTCACCACGTATCTGATGCTGCTGGCCGTCTACTTCGTCCTCGCCTACGCGCTGACCCTGCTGATGAACATGCTGGAGCGCACCGCCAAGCGGCGGCTGGGACTGCACACCGGTGCGGGCAGCCTGCTGAAGACACGCACGGCGGAAGCCGCTGCCACAGCGGGAGGTTCCCGGTGAACCAGTCGTTCCGGTGGGATGCCGTCGGGGACGCCTTCCCGCTGCTGCTCGAAGGATTCAGGGTCACTCTGCTGGCGACCGTGCTCGGCACGCTCGTGGCCGCGGTGCTCGGGCTGGCCGTCGCGGTGGCCGGCCGTGCGCCCTCCCGGTTCGTGACCGTACCGGTGAAGGCGCTCACGGAGTTCGTCCGCTCCACTCCGCTGCTGGTCCAGCTCGTGGGCGCGGCAGCCGTCTTCAGCTCCGTGGAACCGCTGACCGTCGGCATCGTCGTGCTGGGCATCCACTATGCCGCGTACACCTCCGAGGTCTACCGGGCCGGGATCGACGGGGTCCCCAAGGGGCAGTGGGAGGCATGCCGGGCGCTCTCGATGTCGCCGCGGCGGACCTGGCAGGCCGTGATCCTGCCGCAGGCGGTGCGCAACGTGCTGCCGGCCCTCGGCAACTACGCGATCTCGATGTTCAAGGAAACCCCGTTCCTCGCCGTGATCACGGTGCAGGAGATGGTCTTCGAGGCCCGGAAGTACGGAGCCGACCACTTCGTGTACACCGAGGTGTTCACGCTCGCCGGGCTCGTCTTCCTGGTCGCGAGCTACCCCACCTCGCTGCTGATGAGAAAGCTGGAGAAGCGTCTTGGCCACTGAACCCGCCCCCCTCAAGAAGATCGCGGACGCGGCCGGTGACCCCCTGGTCACGGGCGTCGAGCCACTCGTCCGCTTCGACAAGGTCGTCAAGCGCTACGGCGACCACGTGGTCCTGGACGAGCTGGACTTCACCGTGCGGCGCGGCGAGCACGTCACGCTGATCGGTCCGAGCGGCTCGGGGAAGACCACGATCCTGCGGCTCCTGATGACCCTCGAGAAGGTCAGCGACGGTGTGATCTGGGTGGACGGCTCGCCGCTCTCGCACGTGCGCAGACCGGACGGTTCCCTGAAGCCGGCGGGTGAGAAGGAGCTGCGGGTGTCCCGGAAGAAGATCGGGATGGTCTTCCAGCAGTTCAACCTCTTCCCCAACATGAAGGTGCTCCAGAACATCACCGAGGCCCCGGTCAACGTCCTCGGGATGGAGCGCGAAGAGGCGGAGGCCCGGGCCAGGGAGCTGCTCGACCTGGTCGGGCTCTCCGGAAAGGTCGACGCCCACCCCTCCCAGCTCTCCGGAGGCCAGCAGCAGCGCGTCGCCATCGCCCGCGCGCTGGCGATGCGGCCGGAGATCCTGCTGCTCGACGAGGTGACGTCGGCGCTGGACCCCGAGCTCGTGGCCGGTGTGCTGGATCTGCTGGGCGACATCGCCAGAAGCACCGACATCACGATGCTCTGTGTGACCCACGAGATGAATTTCGCCCGGGACGTGTCGGAAAAGGTCCTGATGTTCGATGCCGGCCGGGTCGTGGAGTCCGGCTCACCGGAGAAGATATTCACCGATCCCGAACACGAACGTACGCGCGAGTTCCTCAACGCGGTGCTGTGACCTCGCCTTCGGCGCCGCACTTGTGACCCTGGCATATGCCAGGCGGGTGCGTCCCTGTTCCCCGAGCCGGGGCGCACCGCCAACTCCCCGACAGCCCCTCCGAATCGGCCACTCGGCGACTATCGTGGGTCGCGAGCTTGCCGTCACAACCTGGTAGAGGCCCTGAGGGGGAACCGTGGCGTTGAAGCCGGAGCCGAAGGCACCGTTCCATTCGGTGCAGTACGCCTTGCGCGTGCTCGAATCCGTGTCCGCCCACGGCAGCGGGGTGCCCGAGGCCCGGATCTCCCGGGAGACGGGCCTGCCGAGCGGGCACCTGAGACCCCTCCTCCTGACGCTGCGCCGCGAAGGGTACGTCGAGCAGGTGGCCGACGGCGCGTACGTCATCGGATCCGCCCTGGTGGAGCTCGGCTCCGGCGCCGCCCGCCGGCGGGCCGTGGAGGCGAAGCTCCAGCAGACCCTGGTTCAGCTGCGGGACTCGGTCGGCGCTGCGGTCTACGTCAGCCGTTACGTCGACGGGGAGATCCGCGTCACACAGGTGGCGGACGGGCCACGCACGCCCGCGGTCAACGAGTGGGTGGACTTCCGCTCGGCGGCGCACGCCAGCGCGATCGGCAAGTGCCTGCTGACCCAGCTGGACCAGAACGGCCGGCGCGACCATCTGTCCCGGCACCGCATCGCACGGCTGACGTCGCGGACGATCACGAGCGAGAAGGTGCTTTTCTCGAAGCTGGACAGCCAGCCGGCGACGGTCCCGATGCTCGACCTCCAGGAGTACGCCGTGGGCACGGTGTGCGCGGCGGTTCCGCTCACCGCGGGGTCGGCCGCGGGGTGCCTGGCACTGTCCCTCCCGATCGAGCACGCGCACCGGCTGCGGGCAGCCGCCGCCACACTGAACCGGCGGGCGGCACCGGTACTCCTGTCGCTGTCGCTCTGAGCCGTTTCCCGTGAGCCCCGGTCTGTGGCGTGCGCCACTCACGGGTGCGGCGGGGAGTCCTCGCTCGGTATATACATGTGCGGTGCGGGCCCGCAGGTCAGGGGCGGGTCCGCACGGTTCGGCGGTGCTGTCGGCCCTGCAGCGGGCACGTGTCATCAGCACCCCTGAGGACCGGGTATTATTTTCGAGTCAGCAGGCGCCGTTAGCTCAGTTGGTTAGAGCAGCTGACTCTTAATCAGCGGGTCCGGGGTTCGAGTCCCTGACGGCGCACAGACACCACAGTGGGCGGTCTCCTTCCAGGAGACCGCCCCCAAAGCGGAGAGCGCGGGGGGTGGGCCGGGGAGTAAAAAAGCGAGGAGG